>JAQWCP010000223.1 GCA_028705905.1 Oscillospiraceae bacterium | reverse complement strand
TCGAATGGGATTTTTTCCGCCGGTGCGGCAGGTGAGGTGGGGGTTGTCCGCCTGAACGGTACCGATGCCCACCATAATACTGGTGTAAACGCCGCGCAAATGGTGCACTTCCCGGCGGGATGCCTCACCGGAAATCCATTGGGATTCTCCGGAGATGGTTGCAATCTTACCATCTAATGTCATGGCGCATTTCCAGAACAAAAAAGGCCGTTTTTTGACAATGTATTTTAAAAAGACCTCATTCAAACGTTGGCTCTCCATCTCCATCAAACCAACTTCCACCTGGATGCCGGCTTCTCTTAATTTTTCCACGCCGCGCCCTGACACCAAGGGGTTGGGATCCAGCATGGCTACGACCACTCGCCTTATCTTTTTTTCGATAATCAAATCGGCACAAGGCGGCGTTTTGCCATAATGAGAGCAAGGCTCCAATGTGACATACAATGTAGCGTCCGTCACATCTTCTGTTGCATTGCGAAATGCATTGACTTCCGCATGGGCCTGCCCGCATGCCACGTGGTATCCTGTTCCGATGACTCGGTTATTTTTTACAATCACCGCCCCCACCATGGGGTTTGGAGCGGTTGTGCCTTCTCCTTGTTTGGCCATCGAAAGGGCCATCTGCATATATATTCGGTCGTGGTTTTGCGTCGTGTTTTGCAAACGAGCACCTTCTTTCTAAAAATGCAAAAAAGATCGCAACATACACTTTCAGGGTATGCTGCGATCTCAAATCAATCCATTCATTGATGCCGCTATCTCAAAAGCGCACGAAAAATGCGCCATAAAATGACGGTTCGCTTTCTTCTTTCATCCAGACTGTTACTGTCGGCCTCGGAATTTCACCGAATCATGCCTTGCGGCTCGTGGGCTATACCACCGGTGGGGACTTACACCCCGCCCTGAAGAAATCCATATTTCATTGTTTTCTATACTGGCTTGCATGATACCACATCTGCTTTCAAAAAGCAAGTGGAAAATAAAAAAACTCAAACGCAATGTCTTTCCGTAGTGTCAAGGATTACCCGCAAATTAGTGTGCAGTCTCTGGAGTGGCGAAGGTGTCCCGCAAGGAAAGCATCATCGGTGGTAACCTAAAGATGTTTCATGTTCATGTGCTTTCAGCAGCAACCACTGTTTCGCGCAGAAGATTATCTGCGGTAATTGTGGTGAGGTGTTTCGAAGGGTTTACTGGAACAACCGCATACGGCGAGCCACTGGTTGGGTGGTTGATTGAAAAAGTCACTGTCTACGTGGTTTTATTTTCAAGCATTGGGTGGTAGCGGTGAAAACCGGGGCATGAAAATGTCGAATTATACTTGAAAAAGCACAACCTGTATGGTATAGTAGTGTCGATATTGTTTATAAAAAACAACGAAAAAGAAAGAATAATTTATGTGAGAATTTTGTGAGGAGAATGAAAATGAAAAAATTTGCAATGCTTTTGATGATTTTGTCCGTGATGGTGTTTGTCGTCGCCGGTTGCGCCAACAATACCAAGGATAACGGCGGCGAGTATGCAGGACAGACATTATTGGTAAATAGCGGCGCGGGATTAAACAAGGCCGTGGATGCGGTTGCCAAGGCGTTTGAGGAGCAGAGCGGCGCCACAGTTAACATGAATTATGCCGGCTGTGCCCAGCTCCTGGGCCAGATGGAGATCAACCAAACCGGCGATGTTTTCGTCGGTGGCTCTCTCCAGGATATGGATACGGCCATGGAAAAAGGTTTTACCACGGAATATTTTGAAGTCGCTTATCATATCCCGGCAATTGCGGTTCCCGCCGCCAATCCCGCCAATGTCGCCTCTTTGGCAGACATGGCCAAACCAGGCGTCAAGCTGATACTCGGCGACAAGGAAGCCAACGCCATCGGCAAAAAAGGCCAGAAAATATTTGAAAAGAACGGTTTAGCCCAAGCGATCGAGGCCAATGTGGTGGCGCGCGACGCCACGGTCAATGAAATCGTTACCCAGATTGCTATGGGGCAGGGCGATGCCGGATTGGTTTGGTCTGACAATGGTTTTGAGAACGACGATATCAAGATTATCGAGATCCCTGAAGACCAGAATCTGATAGAAAAGGTACCGGTTTGCGTGTTGAAGTTCACCACCAATCAGGAATTGGCTCAGGCTTTTGTTGATTTTATGGTTTCCGATGCAGGCAAAACGATTTTTGCCGATCATGGTTTCAAGATCATCGAATAATACCAAGGAATTGTTTTTCATGACCCATAAATACGCCGGGATCAGGCTGATTTTCGAATCGGTGCTGCCCGGCGTATTGTACGGATTTAGCTGTCAAAGGAGAAGCTTATGAAATTCGCGCAGCGCAAAAACCAACCCGCCAAAGGTATCGGCAACAGAATTTTTCAAGGTATTATCCTGCTGTTTATTTTGCTCATTTTCGTCTTTTTTTTCTCCGCTTTGGCTAATATCATCTGGAAAGGCTTGGGCGGTTTCGTGGAAAGCGTTGCCAGTACGGAGATCCGCTTTGCCATTCGCCTCAGTTTATTTACCTCAGTGACCGCGGCCTTGATCTGCTTTTTTTTCGCTCTGCCGGTGGCCTATGGCCTGGAACGATTACCCATCCCAGGCCGCAAACTGATCAATGTGGTGATCAATATCCCCATCTCCTTGCCGCCGCTCGTTTCCGGGGTGGCCCTTTTACTGCTTTTCGGCACCACCCGCTTTGGCCAGGCTCTAGCGGAGCGGGGGCTGAATTTTGTTTTTTCCGTCAAGGGGATCGTGTTGGCCCAGATCTTTATCATCACCCCCTATATGGTGCGCATACTGCGCTCCACTTTAGCCGATATCAATCCGCGGCTGGAGTTTGTGGCCCGCACTTTGGGCTGCTCTCAATGGCAGGCTTTTTATAAAGTCACTCTGCCGCTGGCCAAAAACGGCATCATCGCCGGCCTAGTTATCAGTTGGTCGCGGGCCATCGGCGAATTTGGTTGCGCTTTGATGGTGGCCGGGGCCACTCGCATGGTCACGGAAACCCTGCCGGTGGCGCTTTACCTCAATATGTCGATTGGAAACCTGGAAATGGCCATGGCCGCCGCCACCTGTTTAATCATCATTTCTTTAATCTCCCTGTTTATTTTTGAAATCATCGGCGGCAAAAAACGAGCCGCGCGGATTTTTTGAGCGGGGGAGTGCATATGATCAATTTAGTCAACTTATCTAAAAAGCTGGGCGATTTCAGCTTGAAGAATATCAACCTCGATATCGGCGATAATGAATATTTCGTCATCCTCGGCCCCACCGGAACCGGGAAAACTGTGCTGCTGGAGATGATTTCCGGCATGTATCCGCCCGGCGCGGGGGAAATCTGGATCAATGGCCGCAATATGACGAAAGCGCCGCCGGAGCAAAGGGGGATCGGCTTTGTCTATCAGGACTATCTTTTGTTCCCGCATCTCAATGTGGAGGAAAATATCGCCTTTGCTTTGAAAGCGAAAAAAACGCCTGCGCCGGTGATTAAAGATAAGCTGGCGCAGATGACGAATTTACTCAAGATCAGCCATCTGCTGCGGCGTTACCCCGAAACTTTAAGCGGCGGCGAGCAACAGCGGGTGGCGATTGCCCGGGCCCTGGTCGCGGAGCCGGCGGTGCTGCTGCTGGACGAGCCTTTGAGCGCCCTCGACCCCGGTACAAAAGAAGCCTTTCAGCAGGAACTGAAACAGATCCATCAACTGATGCGAACCACCACCATCCATATCACCCATGATTTTACCGAGGCCTTGGTGCTTGCGGA
>JAQWCP010000222.1 GCA_028705905.1 Oscillospiraceae bacterium | reverse complement strand
CATCACGACGATTGGCCATCAAAATCTCACCATCACCGTAATCTCTTGCAATTGAGCTTTCAGCGAGCTCCTGTGTAAATTGTGAGATTACCTGTTCATACTGTCCGGATAAAAGACTGGCGGGATACTCGTTTTTTATGCTAATAAGCCCACGTAGTAGTTCAACATTGACTTCTAATCTCGGCGTTATACAGCCCTTTCGTTTCATGACAAGATAGCCCGGTGCATATTCCATGTTCTTTAGCCAAGATACTGGCTCAGGGTAGGCTATCTCTAAATCGGAGGCATCCACATACTTTGTCGAAACAGCAGCGCCCGTTTCGCGGCTCAGATCATAGCTGTGTGCTGTCCAAATCCGAAGCCGTTCCTTTTCTTCGTCGGTTGACAAAAAGAGGCGATTCATGGAGTTAATGAGCATACTTCGTGTTCGTTTCATTTCACTTGTACTTGTAAGGCCTGTGAATATGTGCTCACATTCGACATAGTCTGTCGGTTGAAGCACTGCAAGCGCCTTTGCGTATATGTTCTCAAAATAAAACCTTCTTTTTACTGTCCTGAATAAGGCTGTTGCATCCTCAACGCTTTCCTCGGTAAGCTCCCTTGGCCATTTTTCTGGTACTCCCAGAAGCCAACCGTCTAGCTTTTCCCCATTCCAAAGCTGTTCATCAAGGCTAGGGACTGATAAAAGAATAGGATCAAATTTTGAAACGAAGAACATCAAGTCATTTTCGCCGGAGAAAAGGGCATCATAGTAATAGCCACCGCTATCATCGTCATTAAGCGTGCAGGAGGTCAGCATATACGAAATGGTTCCCAGAATATCGCGGACGGCAAAATGCTCACCGCTCATGGAAACCAAGTTGAACAACCGCAGCAGTTGTTCGTTAACAAGCTCATTTTGAAGTGCCGTGAGGTTATAATCGAGCACCCTGTTGATTCCGGCATTTTCCTTAAGTAAATTTACGAACTTCTTGACAATAGCAGGTACTATGCTGCGATCCTTGTCGAGCAAATTCCGCTCATTTAAGTCGATGATACAAACTCGGCGCAACTCAATAGTGGGATAGCCATACATTATCACATTACGTTTTACGCTTACAAGTTCACTATGCAAAGCAGGGTCAAGCTCCTTTGTGGCTCGAATGAGCTTGAAAAACGGGAATTCATTGGCTGCAATGACACAGCTTTTTCCATTGTGGAAGCAATCTGAAATCTGTGCGATCACATCCTTCAGTTGTTCATCAGAAACGCTGTTCATATCCTTTTGAATATAGATGTTCTTCGCGGTCAAATGCGCCTCAATCGCACGAATAATGTAGGTTTTCCCATCACCCGGATTGCCTGTGAGAAATACAATCCTATTCTGTTTGACCATTTCCTCAACAGTTTTTTCAACACCTGAAGGAATATGCAAAAGTGCGATTTCCTCATTTGTAAGAGAATCCGAGTAGCAGTTTTTCCCGTTATATAGCTTTTTTACAAATTGTAAGCTGTTCATATACTCACCTCGTATTGCTAACAAGGATGCTCTCCCACGTAAAAGCCCCCAGCCGCTGAATAATGTCCACGGTATGAAGTCGTGTGCACATCCAACGTTCATACCAGTAATCAATCATTTCCTGCGTTTTAGCTAATACATCCTCGTTGCTCGTAATGTCAAACGGATAATCCAGTTCATCAGTATAACCTAAGAGAAAATCGTTTGTATTTGGTGCCAACTCCATTGAATACACAATTCGGGGAGAGTAGTGTTGTAGGAAAGCATCTGCCTTTATTCCGATTGCACCCAGACCTCGGCTTATAAGGCGAAAGCGAGGGCTAGTTCCCTCACCGAAAACATTATTTATTTTTCGCCCTCCATCCTGAAGCTCTAGTATCCGCATCATGGTGTTCGTAGTCTCTTTTGAGAAATACACTGTGCCATAACCCTCTGTAATTCCCATCTTTTTGTATTGCAGTGAAAAGTTATTGCTTATTGGTAGCTTTATCCTGTTATATTGACTGCTACCAAGAGCGTAGAGGCTTGTTGTTCCTAAAAAGGCCAGCCGGCTGTCACGGACAACACGCTTCCCCTTCATTCGGGAAGCGATTTCGCTGGTTTGATTGGAATACCTTTCCGTGTAATCTCGAATTACGGTAGGGCTACACGCGAGAATGCTGACAAGCTTTCCACATAGCAACTCGTTATATGGTGGTATTGCACCGCACACAATTATTTCCATCATGTTGGAACCGATTTTTGTCTTACGATTAGCCACAAGGGCAATGTTTATTGCTTTTCTCCCGTACTCGCATTTCACCATTGAGGTAAGCCAGTTAAGGGAATCCTCGCTTTTATACTCGTTGAAGCAACGCATCGCATCCAATAGCTTTGAAAGCTCAGAGGCGCGTTTCTTTTTGAATAGGATTTCTTTAGTCTCTATTTCCCAGTCAGTGACCTTAGCAGTTTTTTTGTTGTTAATGGCCAAGATACGCAGTCCCTCATACATCAAGTGCAATCTCTGGATAGTTTCCTCAGTAGGATATTTTGTGTTCCGATGGTAGTCAAGATCCTTGACATAAATATCGTCAATGGCGCGCTTAAGGTTGCGTAGAAGCACAGTGATAGTTTGCTGTGCATATGTAGCAATACGCTCCCCATGTTCCTGCTCAGTTTCTAAATAACGAATTCTCCGTGCAGTTACAGCTTGCCCGTTCGTCTGGCTTACGGTCTGAGAGCATATTTCCTCAGATGTCTTTCGTTCTAGGTTCGCACGAATGGCCTCCACGGTCCATCCAATTTCGTTGTCGCGTACAGTCAAATTCAAAACGGAATTTCCCAATGCAAATATTCCAATGACTGGATGGAATTCCTGCGAACGATCTCTTACAAGGTAAAAGAGATTGCGACCTGGCATGGTTTTGTAGGGAATAGACCATGTATATCTGAAATATCTCCAAATATCTGTATCACGGTACCCAGTGCGCTCATCTATCGAATGAGCGACTAACTGTATATACGGGTCTATAACTCGGTTGCCTGCTTGAATAGCTTGAATGAGCTGATTGGAATCTCCAATAAGGTTTCGTATGGATATTTGTCGACCATGATATGCTTTGGGTCGCTCCATTTTTTCCACGAATCGCATGATGGATGGGTTATTAAATTGTGCCCGCCGTTCAGAACTCAAGCGATGCCGGATATAGGCCTTGTCATTCGAATTCTCTGTGTGCATTGTCAATCGCAAAGTACCATCAGCCTGCGGATCAAGTTGCCAGCCCTGCAGCGTTAAGTCGTAAAGAACGCGAAGGGCCGCAATGTACTTAAGCCTTTCGCTATCCATCTCCGCTTCAATTTCCTCATCTGCCGCAATTTCCTGTGTAATTAGTGAATTCATATAGTTCGGAAAAGCTTCTCTTATTTGTAAAACCAGTCGCTGAAATTGCTGCTGATACTCATCATTCAGCGCCGGCGCAAATATTTCTGATATTTCATTAGCTTCTATTGCCATATAGGGCGACCTCCAAGATCTATTTCTAATTGCCATGTAATGAGTCCGACCAATAATATGGCGTCTATAAAATCACATAGGCAAGGTACATTAATCAGGACTATCGTACAATTTCGACGATGTCGCTCAATTCGCAATCGAGAGCAATGCACAGACGCACCAAAACGTCTAACGCAACATACTCGTTTTTGCTCATTTTCGAAAAAGTGCTGGCGCTAACCTTTGCCTTTTCACGCACCTGAGACTTTTTCATGTCCTTTGCAATTATTAACATCC
>JAQWCP010000221.1 GCA_028705905.1 Oscillospiraceae bacterium | reverse complement strand
GGTGCTTCTGCCCATGGGGGTGTTTCAAAGGAGTGCTTTGACTCTCCAGGGGCGGTAGACGAGGCCCTCCCTCCTGCCGAGATGCTTTGAGCGGATGACTGCCCGGCATCTTCTGTCATCTGGGCCTGCCGCTGCAAAACTGCATCCGGCTGGGTCTTTTCCCCCGGCCGGAACCAGCTCTTTCGGGGTTTGTCCTCCGGCATATGTGGAACCAAAGGCGGGTCATCCACTGGCAAGTCGATAACAGCGGTTTGGCGACGGCTTTTTGCCGGCACCCAGGCAGAAACCGGCTCTAGCCCCGGTTCCGGCTCATAGGGGACAGGCTGGGGTCGATTCTTTACCGCATCCAGCACATCTGCCGCGGTACGATTTGCCGCAACGAGGGCCATAAACGCTACCAGCACCACGAAGATAACGCCAGAACCGATCTTGCTGAACACTTTGGCAAACAGCACAGCCAGGGTGCCCGACAGGGCACCGCCGCTGCTGCCAGCCAACCCGGACTGGTATAACTCAGCCAGCATTGGAAACGACAGGACATAAGGGATTCGGCAGAAGATCAAATGCAACAAGCTGCCCAGAGGAACCGGTAGCAGCAGGGCACAGGCCACCCGCGCCTGGATAGGCCGCCCCCGGTGAAACAGCAAAATGACGCTGGCCACAAGGAGCATAAAGGGCATCAGATAAAAGCCGTAGCCCAGAAGGCCACGGATTAAATTGCAGAAAAAGTTGATAAATAAGGCTTGGACGCGGAAGTAGCCCAAAAAAGAAAAGAGCGCCAAAAACAGGCACAGAACCGCACCCACTTCCCGCCGGATGGGTGGATTGCCCTTCTGAGCCGACCGGCCCGCCGCCGTCTTCTGTTTGGCGGGAGCGCGGCGTTTGCCCGCGCCCCCCTGTTTCGTTCCCTTCTTTGTTGTGGTTGCCATATGGACTTCCTTTCTCTTTATTGAAACACGAATGTGGCCACGATAGCCAGAATGCCAACGCCCCAACAGTACCACGCAAAGCCTCCAAATTTTCCTTTTTGGGCCAGCTCTTTCACAAGGCGGATGGCAAAATATCCAGCAACGGCAGCCACCACTGTACCGATTATGTATTTTGGTAGCATGGAAACATCAATTCCTGCCTTGACGGCGTCAGACAAGCTCAGAATATTGGCCCCCAAGATGGCAGGCAAAGACAATAAAAAGGAAAAGCGCACGGCAAAATTCCGCTCCAAACCACATGTCATACCAGAGGCAATGGTGGCTCCCGACCGGGACAGACCCGGCACCACAGCCACCGCCTGGCCGCAGCCAATCAGCAGCGCATCTTTAACCGTCATGTTCCGGATGGTCTTACGCCCAGTAGCCAGCTGATCTGATAAGTACAGGATAAATCCCGTGACGATCAGGGCAAAGCCAATGAAAACTGTATTGGTATACAAGGCCTCTACCACACCCTTAATGGGCAAAATCACAAGCAAAGGCAAGGTGCCTAAAATCACCATCAACACCAACCGGCGGGCGGGCGGCGGATTTTTTTCCCGCAGCTTTGGTAAAAAGAGGGCGCCGACGCCCAGGCAAAACTCTCGAATCATATCTACAACATCTTTTCGGTAGACAATGCAGACCGAGATAAGCGTGCCAAGATGCAGCAGCACGGAAAAAAACAAGTGGTCGTTCTCTACATTTTGTACACCGAAAAAATGTTGCAGCAAGGACAGATGACCTGAACTGGAGATGGGTAGAAACTCTGCAATTCCCTGAACCAGCCCGAGGAAAATGGCCATAAAATACGACAAGTGCATGTCACTCCAATCTTTTTTTATTGCACTATATTACCACACTTGTCAAAACATTTCTACAATAATTTTATTTCCTTCCCTTTTCCTCGTCAATTATCTGGTAAAGGCACCCTAAAGCGTCAGAAAGCCCACCGATTTGATCAATCAACCCCATGGAAACTGCCTCCTCTCCGTAGACTACGGCGCCCACGTCGGCAGTCAATTCGCCCGTCCGCAGCATGCGCTTGACAAACTCCTCCCGGGTCACATTGCTGTTTTCAGTCACAAACTGAATGATCCGTTCCTGTATCCGCTCAAAATATTGAAATGTTTGAGGCACGCCGATGACAAGGCCGTTCATGCGTACGGGGTGGATGGTCATGGCGGCGGAGGGTACAATGAAGGACTGCCTGGTAGACACTGCCAGAGGGACACCAATGGAGTGGCCCCCTCCCAGAACCAGGCTCACGGTGGGCTTTTTCATCCCGGCGATGAGGGCGGCTATTCCAAGACCTGCTTCGATGTCACCACCCACTGTGTTAAGCAGCAACAAGAGGCCATCCACCTCGTCTCCCGCTTCAATGGCCGCCAAAAGCGGCATCACATGTTCATATTTTGTGGTTTTATTGTTGGGAGGTAGAATCTGATGACCCTCGATCTGGCCCACGATGGTTAAAAAGTGAATGGTCCCCTTTTCCGTCTTCACCACAGTAGATCCCATGTCTATTCGCTGCTCCTGAGCCTGTTGGGTCATGGGATTTTGCTCCATTCCTTCATTCATTAGTATACTGCCCCTTTCCCGTTTTATCTGTCGTTTGTTGTGTGTAGTTTATGTGGACGAAACGAAAATTACTCTTTTCTGTATACAAAAAAGAAAGCGGGAAACCCATCTCTGCCGGGGACGCAGAACTCCCGCCCCCAAACAGGGGGCGGGAGTTTTTCATTTTCGATCTTTGGTTCTCGTTCTGGATTAAGAAATGGAATACCCGCCCCGAACCAAGAGCGTGGCGGCACTGCCGGCTTTGACACCTTTTCCGTCCGCGGTAATTAAGTACAGACGGTTCGCCGTCAGCTTACCGCCGTTCTCCAGAACAGTCCCTGCCGTCAAATCCAAAAGGCCGGGAGAGGAAGAGGAAACGCAAGTGCATGTCCCACTGCGCAGCAACACCTCTGCGCCGGCTTTGCCCAGGAGGGTCTTGCCAGCGGTGAGCGTCACCACCTGATACGTTTTGGTAGCGGCGCTTCCGCCGCCGCTGCTAAGTACGCTGTCCACTTGGGCCTGCAACGCTTTGGTCAACTGAGCGCTCTTTGTCTCCAGATTGCTATCCACCTTCTGCAAAAGCGCAGGGGTCAATTGATTGTTTAGATAACTCAGCGTTACAAGTGGATCGTCTGAGCTACCCTGCTGGGCCAAAACTGTTCCAAAACCCGCCAAAAGTAGCACAACAAGACCAATGGAACACAAATACGTCAGCCAAGTTCTCCCTTTCATATGTACCTCCATTTTCTTGGGGCGACGCGGAGCGAACGCCCCGCGTCGCCGCTTCTTACACCTGCTGGCTTGGCAGGCCAAAGCTCACCGCAATGGCGGAATCCACCCGCTGCATCAACGTGTCGTCCAGCCGCCCGATCCGCTCCTTCAATCGGCGCTTATCCAGCGTCCGAATCTGTTCCAAAAGCACCACGGAATCACGGGTGAGTCCGTAGTGATGGGCGGACAGTTCGATATGGGTAGGCAGACGTGCCTTATTGATCTGAGATGTAATTGCCGCCGCAATGATGGTGGGACTATGTCGGTTGCCGGTGTCGTTTTGCACGATGAGTACCGGGCGCATGCCCCCCTGTTCGCTGCCGACCACAGGACTTAAATCGGCATAATACATATCGCCTCGTTTGATGTTATGATCCACAAAGCTCACACTCCGCCGGAAGATAGTTGCCCGTTCCCCTTCCTTTGGGGATCAAGCTACTTTCATTCTCCCACAAGGCGGCGGAATTTATACTTC
>JAQWCP010000220.1 GCA_028705905.1 Oscillospiraceae bacterium | reverse complement strand
ATGGTGTCAATTTCGTCGATGAAGATGATGCAGGGGGCCATTTTGGCGGCCTGCTGGAATAAGTCCCGCACCCGGGACGCGCCCACGCGCACAAACATCTCCACAAAGTCGGAACCGGAGATGGAGAAGAAGGGGACGTTGGCCTCCCCGGCTACGGCTTTGGCCAGAAGGGTTTTACCGGTACCGGGGGAACCGACCAACAGCGCCCCTTTGGGGAGCTTTGCGCCGATGGCGGTGTATTTTTGCGGGTTGTGCAAAAAGTCGATGATCTCTTCCAGCGACTCCTTGGCTTCGTCCTGCCCGGCTACGTCGGCAAAGGTGACGCCTGTTTTTCGTTCCACATAGACCTTGGCGTTGGCTTTTCCAACGCCGCCCAGGCCGCCACCCAGGCCGCCGCCCATTTTGCTGCCCATGCTGCGAAACAGGAAGGTGAGCAGCAGGTACATCAGAACCAGGGGGAGAAGCCAGGAGATCAGGAAGCTGAGGACGGGGGAGAGCGTTTGTGGAATTTCCTGTTTATAGTCTACGCCGTGTTCTTGCAGCAGATCCACAAGATCCGGGTAGTCGACGATCCCTGTAAAGAGGAGCTTGTCGGCTGCGGGGGAGTTGGCAGGTGCCTGGGCCGCCTCTTTTGTGACGATGATGTAAGAATCTTCTCCACGAGATACGGAGTCTATTTTGTCACTTTTCACCATGGTCAAAAACGTGCTGAATGAAACTTCCTCTGTGTTGGCAGAGCTGAACATAGAGGAAACATAGTTGAAGACGACAGTGAGCACCAGGGCCCAGACGACAATGGCGATGATGGCGTTGATATTTCGTTTTCCGTTCTTTTTGCCCTTATTGGGGTCCATTGAAACGCCTCCTTTGATTTGATTTTATATCATCAACAAGGCGTGTTGCATGATATAAGCTGCGGGCCGATGTGCGGCCCCCGCGGACGTTCATTTTATTTTTAATAGTATATCATATTTTGCATTGCAATACAACAAAGCGGCAGAAGTCCTTCGTGAATTTTCTGTAAAAAGAATCAAGTGTGTTTTTGGGAAGAAGCGTCAGAAAATCGCAAAATAAGGATACCCGACCGAGGCCGCTTATGCTATAATAGCTCATGACAATGGAGAAACAACCCCGGCGCTTCGGAAACGGCGCCGCGCCCCGGCTTCCGGGGCAGGGGATGCAGGAAAAGCGGCTGTGTTTTCCGCGTGCCGCGAGATATAGGAGGACATGACGTGGAGAGAGAACAGGAACAACAGGAGCGGGAAGGGCAGATCGAAGGCCGCAACGCGGTGATGGAAGCCCTGCGCGCAAACTGGACACTGGATAAAGTATATATTGCAAGCGGCAACACCGACAAGGGGCTTGCCCGGCTGGCTGCCACCGCCCGGGCGGCAGGCGCAGTGGTGGTGGAGACAGACCGGCGGAAGCTGGACGCCATGAGCGTGACCCACGCCCATCAGGGTGTCATTGCCCTTGCCGCCGCCGCGCCCTATTGCACCGTGCAGGATTTGCTGAACCGGGCAAAGGACCGGGGGGAAGCACCGCTGCTTGTGGCCTGCGATGAAATTGAAGATCCGCATAATTTGGGGGCCATCATCCGCACAGCGGAGGCGGCCGGCGCCCACGGCGTCATCATCCCAAAACGCCGCAGCGTGGGGCTGACAGCCACAGTGGCCAAAACCTCCGCCGGCGCCGTGATGCACCTGCCCGTGGCGCGGGTGCCCAATTTGCCTGCCGCCCTGCGTGCGCTCAAGCAAGAAGGGCTATGGGTTTTCGGCACGGCGGCGGACAGCCAGGCGACGCTGTACCAGGTGGATTTCAAGGGGCCGACGGTGCTTGTCATTGGATCGGAAGGAAAAGGCATGGGGCGCCTTGTGGGGGAAACCTGTGACCAAACGGTGAAAATCCCCATGTATGGGGCGGTATCTTCTCTCAATGCGTCCGCCGCCGCCGCCGTCATGCTGTATGAAGCGGTGCGGCAAAGACAGCAAACTGTGTGAATGTACGGAAAAATTTGAAATGTAAAGTGATAAAGGATCGAGAACATGGAACATGAATTGGATCGTCCGGCAGAGCCGGAAGAAGAAGCCTTGCACCAAGGAGATCGGCAAGCTGCACCGCCAGAGCAGGCGCATCCTGCCGATCCGCAGTTGCAACCAAATATCGAACAATCAAACATAGAACCAGAAGACCCCCTGTCCCAGAAGCCCCGGGAGCAGGCCAAACAAACCAGGGATCCGGATTTGCTGCCCCTGCCCCCCGCACCCCTGCCCAGAGATGTGCAGGCGGACCGGGAGCGGGCAGAGCTGGCCCACGAGCTGACGGAACGGCGTTTCTTGCGCCGCAGGCAGCACAAAGCATCCTCGCCGGAAAAGGACGCCAAGGCGAAGGAAGCAGACCCGGCAGAGGTGGGGAAAAACGGGGAAGAGGCGCCCGCCCCGGAGCAGGTACCTGCCCTGAAGCCGACGCCTTTGCCCGGGGGGCTGGTGACGCCGGTGAGCCCGGAAGAAGAAGCGGAGATGAACGCGCTCATCGAGGCGCTATTCAAAGAACAATCGGCCGCCAAGGGGGCGGGGCCGGCGCATGGCGAAGCACCCGGGGGACTGCCTGCTGTGGAAGGGGATGCCGCCGGCACAACAGAAGAGCCCGAAGGGGAGGCGGAACCTGAGACCCGGGGAGATGTAGCCGGACAAGCGCCCCGCCAAACACCGCCGGGAAAACGCTTGGCAAGACGAGGCGAGCTGCCCGTGGAACGGGAGCCAAAACCAGAAAAACCAGAAAACAACGAAACAGAAGCGGAGCAGACATCAAAAGAGGCGAAAGAAGCGGGTGATTTTCTGCGTCAGCTGCGCCAGCAGTGGAGTTTGCCGGAAGAGAGCACACCGGAGGAAGACCTGACCCAGACCGGGAAGCTGAGAGTGCGGGCCATTTGGAGCCGCCTGATGGAGCAGACGGACGAATATGCCAAAACGATGTATGAAGAGGAGACGGAAACGGAAGATCCTTCTCCCGACTGGGCGGAGTCCCTTTTGAAAAGGCAAATGTACGACCAGGAGGCCAGATTCCAGCCGGATGTTCCGGAGGAAGAACCGGAAAACTGGGAAGAAGAGGAATGTGACAAGGAGAAAAAACGAAGGCTTCCCAAGTTTCTGCGCCGGTTCCATATGCACGAGGAACCGGACGATGGGGCGCCGGAATTTGAATATACCCCCGGAGAAATGGCAAACATTTATAAAAAACTTCTGGGCCGGCAGCGGATGCGCGCCCTGCTGGTGGGGCTTGCGGCGCTGCTGCTGTGCTACGTCGCTTTGGCCCAGCGGTATCTGTGGCCGTTTCCCGGCGGCGGGGCCGACGGGATGATGGGTTACATCGGTGTTTCCTTGGGGCTGACCTGCGTGGCGGCGCTTCTGGGGTGGGAGGTGATCCGGGACGGGATCACAGGTCTGTTCCGGGTCAAAGCCAATGCAGAGCTTTTGGCCGCAGTGTCCGTCATTGCCAGCATACTGGACGCCGGGGCGCTGATTCTCTTTCAAACAAGAACGGTATCCATGCCCTTTTGCGCCGTATCGGTGTGTTCGCTTCTGTTTGCCCTTTGGGGCCGGTATTCCAAAGGGCGCAGCCGGCGGATGTCTTACCGGGTGGCTTCTTTGTCGGACCCCTATCTGGTGACAAGGGACAGTGAAAAGTGGGAAGGCGGGAAGTGCTTTACCAAGCATTTGGGTTCCATCCGCGGGTTTGTCAGCCAAGTGGAAGCGCCGGACGGCGTGGAGCGGGTATACCAGCATCTGGCGCCGCTGCT
>JAQWCP010000219.1 GCA_028705905.1 Oscillospiraceae bacterium | reverse complement strand
GTATTTTGGCTGGGGGGTGGCGGCCGATTTTTATCGGTGACCCTTACTGCGGCACTGCGTTTTCTTTGCACCATATCGGGCTTTCCCTATGCCCTGCTTGCATAAATGAAGTGACATGAACCATGATGATAACCTTTGTTTTTAAAATGGTTTTCAGGAGGTGGCGGATTGGATACCCCCGTATTTCATCTCAAACAGGTGGTGCGCACCAAGGAACCGGAATTGCAGGATTTCCACGGTCCATTGGACTTGATCTTATATCTTTTGAGTAAACATAAGGTGGAATTGAGCACGTTATCTTTGACGATGATTGTGGAGCAGTATCTGGAATATCTCACCCAGCGGGAGAAGATGAACCTCTCCATCGCCAGCGAATTTGTGGCGATGGCTGCCCATCTGATTTATTTGAAAACCAGACTTCTTCTATCTTCTGCGGAAGAAGAGGTGCAATCTGAGGTGGAAGATCTTGTCTCATCGTTGGAAGCCCATCGACAGAGCGAGTGGTATGAGGCGATGGAACGGGCCTCAGAGGAGTTGGCGACGCGATACGCGCAAGGAATGAACTGGATGACGAAGGTGCCTGAGCCGATTTTGCAGCAAACACCCCAGTATCCAGCAGATGCACTTTTGGAAGCTATGGGGCGCTTGACCAAGCGCCAGAAGGGACGACAGCCGCCGCCTATTGAAGTCTTTCAAATGCTGGCGGGGCGGGAGCCGTACCCGGTGGAGGAAAAAGCACAGGAAATTTTGGGGTTTCTCTCCGCAAAAAGGGAAAAGTCATTTTGGACACTGCTTTGTCAAAGCAAGAACCGGTCGGAACTGGTGGCCACATTTTTGGCTGTTCTGGAGCTTTGCAGGAAAAGAGCATTGCTCCTTGTGGGACAGAGTGGAAAAACAGCAATGTTGCGCTTGGTGGGAAAAACGTGCCAATGAAGAAAGAAAAGATGGAAGAAAAAGGGTTAGAAACCCTTTTAGAGGGCATCCTATTTGCAGCGGGAGAACCCGTTTCCATTCAGCACCTGTGCCGCACGTTGGATCAGAGCCAAGACTCAGTGGAACAGGCACTTAGCGGCTTAGCAGCTTTTTACGTATCGGAGCGGCGGGGCATTCGCCTGTTACGCTTAGGAGAAAAGGTGCAGCTCTGTTCCACCACAGAGTATGCAGCCCAGATCCGGGCCGTCTTAGGGGCAAAGATGCCGCCTGTGCTCTCCAGCGCAGCGTTGGAAGTTTGTGCCATTGTGGCATATTTTCAGCCGGTGACCCGAGCCTATGTGGATCAGATCCGAGGAGTTGACAGCGCCTATACCATCGGATTATTATTGGAACGAGGGCTCATTGCTGAAGCGGGCCGGCTTTCCGTGCCAGGCAGGCCGCTTCTTTATCGGACGACAGATGCGTTTTTGCGTGTGTTTGGTTTGGAAACCTTGGGCGCATTGCCATCCCTTCCGGAAGGGAATGTGATGCACGAGGCGGCCGGGGCGCCGCCAGAGGCGGGCCAAAGTCAAGGAGAGGAGAAAAACGAACGATGATTGCGCTTTGGATCGTTGGAGGGCTTGTCCTGCTGCTTTTTCTACTCTCTCTGTTGCGCGTGGGGGTTGTAGTGGAGTACGGCGGTGAGATATCCCTTTTGCACCTGCGCGTTGGCTGGTTTCGATTTAAGCTCTGGCCCAAGGAAGACGAGGAGACGGGACAAGCATCCAAAAAGGCCAAAGGGAAGAAGCCAAGTGAGGAAACCGAACCCAAATCGTTATCCACGGGTGTCAGAAAGCTCGGCGGCTCCATCAAAAGGCTGCGGGCGCTTTTATCTATTGTGATGGAAGGTGTGGGCCGAGTACAGCAAAAATTGCAAGTGGATTTGCTGCATCTGGAATATATATCGGGTGGAGAAAATCCAGCAAAAGCTGCCATCGGATTTGGCAGGGCATCCGCCGTATTTGGTATTTTTTTGCCGATTTTGGAGAACACTTTTCATATCAAAAAGAAAGTCCTTCGCGCAGGAGTGAATTATAACTGGAACGAGCCGTCCATTTATCTCAAATTATCCCTTTCTATGCGCCTGTTTCAAATTTTGTCTTTGGCTATTTGGTTCGGCCGGCAATATCTGAGACAAAAGAAAGCAATGGATAAGGATACCATTCCGGCAAAAGGCGAAGGATCTCCCGCCACTTAACATTATTTTGCCTGACCGCAGGGCAATCAAAATGCGGAACTGCCTGCTTGTTTTTCATAGGCAGTGGAAAGAGGCGTATTATGGAGCATCCCATTGGCGATTTGATGTCCACCACCATGCAGAAGATCAAAGAAATGGTTGATGTGAATACCATTGTTGGTGCACCCATCCGCACCGTAGAAGGCATCACCATTATCCCTGTTTCAAAAGTGAGTTTTGGCTTCGCTGCCGGCGGCTCTGATTTTACAGGGAGAAATCAGAAACCCGATCAAGAAAACGCCTTTGGCGGCGGCAGCGGCGCAGGAATCAACATTACGCCGGTTGCATTTTTAATTGTCAACGGTGAGTCGGTGAAGCTTCTGCCTGTGACGCCGCCGGCGTCCGGCACCATGGATCGAGTGGTGGAAGCAGTACCTGACTTATTGGAAAAGGTGACAGAATTTTTCAACAAAAAGAAGGAAAAAAACGGGGATAAAGAAGAAGCGTAATATTCATACTAGTGTCATCAATGTCCAAAACCTGGAGGAAATGAGGTGACATGAGATGAAAAGAAGTTTCATCAGGCGGGTGACTGCCATTGTGTGTATGCTGCTTTTCTGGGGCAGCCAGAGGGTTCCGGCGCGGGCGCTTTCTGTGCCCGCGCTATCAGCCCGTTGTGCCGTTTTGATGGACGGGGAGAGCGGACGAATTCTTTTTGAAAAAGATGGAGAGCAGGCAAGGCCCATGGCCAGCATCACCAAAATTATGACAGCTTTGGTGGCCGTGGAACGTGGCGACTTGCAGGCAAGTGTGAAAATTTTACCAGAGTACCTAAAGACAGAAGGATCTTCCATTTATCTGAAGGCGGGGGAAACGGTGAAGCTGGAGACGCTGCTGTATGGATTGATGCTGGAATCCGGTAATGATGCCGCGCTGGCCATTGCCGGGTTTTGCGCTGGGGATACGGAGACTTTTGTCTCCTGGATGAATGAGAAAGGGGAACATTTTGGCCTTTCTCATACCAAGTTTCAGAATCCAAGCGGGCTTCCGGCGGAGGATCACTATGCTTCTGCCGCCGACATGGCTCGCATCACGAGAGCAGCTATGCAAAATGAAACGTTTGCCCGGATATTTGCCACAAAGGATATTACGTTGGAGGGGCGGAGCTTTCACAATCACAACAAGCTGCTGTGGCAGTATGACAGGGCCATTGGTGGGAAAACGGGGTTTACCAAAGATGCGGGTCGTACGCTGGTCACCTGCGCCAGGCGGGGCGACCAGTGGCTGATTGTTGTGACGCTGGATGACCCGGACGACTGGAATGACCACAGGAACTTGTTCGACTATGGTTTTGAGGTATTCTCCCCTCAGCTGCTCTGCACAACGGAAGAAGAAGTGACGGAGTTGGCGGTGCAAAATGGGGAGAGCAGTGCCGTTTCCCTTTTTCCAAAGCGAGATGTGTCCTATCCGCTGCAAGAAGGAGAACAGGTGCAAAAGCGAGTTTCTCTTTTGCCGGGGTGCGAGCAGGCCCCTGTGGCTCGCGGGGAGACGGCGGGTATTCTCACATATTTTGTAGACAACGAACCGGTGGCGCAAGTGGAACTGGTGTATGATGAAACCGTTCCTATGAAGAACTGGTCCATTTTAGAGCGGTTT
>JAQWCP010000218.1 GCA_028705905.1 Oscillospiraceae bacterium | reverse complement strand
GAACAAAGGGTGTGCATATGCAAATCCGTCAAATACATAAAACGATCTCCTTACGATTAAAACGGCCAAGAAGGGAGCCATTTGAGAAAATTCGTCCCATACCATTCCGGCACTGCAATCCCCGTCAGCACCGGGTAAAAACAAGCGTACAGAAACACCGTGCCGCCTGTGAAGCCATAGACTGCCATTTTGTACCGTCCTTGCTTTGCCTCCCAAATTTCATTGAATACATACGTGATGGCAAAGGTCAAAAACAGGATGCAGGGGAAATAATGATAGGCAAAGGTCGGTCTGGAAATGGGGATCCAAAAGACCAGCTGAGACAAAAATGCAATCAGGATGAACAATGCCGTGCCTGCTCTCGTTTTGAAAAACCGCCAAACAAGCAACAGGATGGAAAGAAGCCCACCCCAGCAAACCACCGGATTGGAAAACGCACCAAATGCCGACTTGAGTCCGTTGCCCACATCATTCTCCAGATAATAGAGAATGGGCCGGATATCGAAAATCCACTGCCACCACTTGGAGGAATATGGGTGTGACTGGGTCACCCCTTTATGATAGGTAAACATAAAGACCTGGTTGTCCCAGATCAGCTTGAAGCTGAGCGGTTCTCCCTTTGCCGCGGCATACGGGAGATAAGACAGACAATAAATGATCACAGGCACCACAATGAAGAAGCCCACACAGACCAAAAGCACTTTGACCAGCCAGTTCCAATAAGCGCGCCGCGCCAGACTGGATGCCGGTATTATTTCCCCTTCTAGGGCAGGCGTTTCCTGCAACTGGGCCAAATCCCGTTCTTTTGCATCCCGATGCCGCAGGATCAACGAAATCAGAAGCAGAACAGCCAAACCGGCGGCGCCATAGATCACAGTCCATTTGCTGGCTGCGCCGATGCCAAAGAACAGGCCGGAAAGCATCAACGGAACCGCAGCTTTTCGGAATGACGCATCGGTCGGGGTTGTCAAGAACCGATACATAAAATAATACATCAATAAGATGAAAAAGACTGCATACGTATCGATGGTGGCAATTCTTGTCTGTGCCAGGTGCATAAAATCAAAGGCAAAAAGGGCCGTGCCGCAGAAAGCCACAGGCGTTTTTCCAAACAAATTTTTAAAAAACAGATATAAGATGGGTAACATGAGAACACCAAACAGCGTACCCATAAACCTCCATCCAAATGGCGTCATGCCAAAAAGCTGGATCCCAATGCCCAAAATCAGTTTTCCCAAGGGAGGATGAGACACTTCATATGGATAAACATTCCGAATATGTTCATACGCCGTGCGGGCATGATAAATTTCGTCAAAATAAGTGGAATTCATATACGTAGAAGTTTCCGGAACCAGATCCTGCTCGTCCATCAGGCATTTTGCGCCATCTGTTAATCCTGTAAAATCATTCTGGGTGAGCAGATTCCCTGCATCGTCATAGATCGCCAGTTCGCCCAGCTCCATCCCGATGCTGTCAGCCGTCAGGCGAAGTGCTGTTACTTGATTCAAGCCCTCTCCCGATAAATCAACTGTTTTCCACTTAAATAGGTCTACATAAGTCTGCTCCAGGGTAGCAGCGGTCTCCCATGTCTCGCCATCCATGGTATATTCTAAGGCATAATTTCCCGTGTTCAAGCCGCAATAATACATCAAACTGCCTAGTCCTGTTGGTTGTTTGAGCGACAGTTCCAAGGAGCTGTCCGCACTTGGAAATTGACAAAACCGCTGCGTGGCGCTGGTATTGCCCAGCCCCCAAAAAGCGGTGATGGCATATACCACTGTGAGCAGCAGCAATGGGAGCACATCTTTCCGCTGCATCGGAAACCGTTTACTTGGAAATTGTAATTTTGGCTTATGAACCCCTTCAGCAGATGCCAAAACCAAAGCGTTTTGTCTTTCGCTTTGTATATAATACCCGAAAAAGAAAAACAATGCAACAATAGTCAAAAAAGGGAATAAATATACATACCAATGTCCCATAAAACTTCTCCTAATGATTTCAATTTATTTGGAGCATGCGATAAGCTTCCACCGGTCTTCTATCGCTTTGGCATGTGCGCAAGGCAAAACGGGGCGTCCCCGTCTTTCCGCCAAAGCAGACTGACAAGGACCCCCTACTTTTTAAACTTTTCAAAAAAACTTTTCCGTTTTGCGTGATTATTTTCACTGAGACTTGCGTCAAGTTGACGCAGGATTTCTTTCTGGTCATTGGATAAATTTCTTGGCACTTCCACCACAACTGTTACATATTGATCGCCACGGCCCTTGCCGTGTAAATTTGGGATTCCTTTCCCCCGCAGCCGGAACGTTGTACCTGTTTGCGTGCCCTCCGGCAAGGTGTACTTCACTTTCCCGTCAATGGTGGGGATCTCCAGTTCTGCGCCCAAGGCAGCTTGCGCAAATGTAATTGGCGCTTCGCATAAGACAGAATTTCCTTCTCGTTTAAAGAGAGGATGGGGACGTACCCCTACACTGATCAGCAAGTCGCCAGCAGGTCCGCCACGTTTCCCGGCGCCCCCCTGTTCTCTGAGGGAAATCACCTGACCATCATCAATCCCAGCCGGGATATGAACAGAAATCTTTCTTTGACGCCGGACGGATCCACTCCCTCTGCAAGTCTTACAGGGCTGCAAAATGATTTTACCGGTCCCGTTGCATTTGCGGCATGTTGTGGTGGAAGAAAATACGCCCATAGGCGTCTGTCGTTGCGTTCGCACGGTCCCTGTCCCGTGGCATTCGGAACACACTTCCGCTGTAGTCCCTGCAGCGCATCCTGTTCCGCCGCACTCATCACACGGCTCGGAACGGCTGACGTTGATTTCCTTATCGCACCCAAACGCTGCTTCTTCAAAGGAAACCATCACTGAGGCGCGTAAACTTTCTCCTTTTTGAGGACCATTGTTGCGGGAGTGTGCAGATCCTCCGCCAAAGAAGGAATCGAAAATACTGCCCAGGTCAAAATCTGCAAATCCGCCTTCGAATCCGCCCCAACCACCTGCGCCGCCCGCACCATAATTGGGATCCACCCCTGCATGGCCAAACTGATCGTATTTGGCCCTGGTGCTGCTATCCGATAAGATCGCATATGCTTCATTGATCTCTTTGAATTTTGCTTCTGCCTCTTTATCATCTGGATGAAGGTCCGGGTGATACTGCTTTGCGAGTTTGCGATATGCTTTTTTCAGCTCATCTTCTGTCGCACTTTTGGATACGCCCAGCACCTCATAATAATCTCGTTTTTCTTCTGCCATATTCGTCACCTCAAAATGGGAATACGAGAATCTGCCTCCCCATTGCTCCCATGTACTCGCTGTAACACAAAGAGGATGAAATCAAACCTGTCCCGCACCCGAGCGAATTTGTCGGGTGCGGGACCTGAGTATCCTTTTTTGCGCTACTTATTGCTGATCGTCATCGACAACTTTATAATCTGCGTCATAATATTCACCGCCGTTTGGCGCTTCTCCGCCCGGCGCTGCGCCTGCATCGCCATCGGGCGCGGCACCTTCTGCGCCGCCGGCCTGGCCATAAATCTTTTCTGACACAGCATAAAATGCTTTCGTCAGCTCTTCATTGGCTGCCTTAATGGCTTCTATGTCATTGCCTTTCAAAGCTTCCTTCACACGATTCAAAGGCTCCTCTACCGAGGCTTTGTCTGCCGGATCGATCTTGTCTTTCATTTCATCCAAGATCTTCTCACATTGATAAACCATCTGGTCAGCCTGATTGCGAACCTCTGCCTCTTCTTTTCGCTTCACATCTTCTGCTGCATACTGCTCTGCTTCACGTACCGCCTTATCAATCTCGTCCTGAG
>JAQWCP010000217.1 GCA_028705905.1 Oscillospiraceae bacterium | reverse complement strand
TACCCACGTGGGCATCTACACTGGCGACGGCCAGTTTATCCAGGCCTCCACCACAGGCAGCGTCGTGCGGATCAACAGCTTGAACTCCGCCTGGTATTCCAAAATCTTTGTGGGCGGCCGGCGCATTGCAGGCTAAGCCGCTGACATACGGTTGATTTCACGTTTCAAAACTGCCTCTGACACAAGAGGCAGTTTTTCTTTTTCCATCCCACCTATACGACAAAAGCGGCGCGGCGTCTAAACAGGACACCGCGCCGTTTCGTTGTTTCTCGTCTTGTTACGGAAGGAGATTTTGCATCAGCTGTTTTGCAAATGCTCTGCTCTGCTGTATTTTTTCTTCTGTCAAAAAGGCTGTGTGATAGCCGAAATCACGGAGAAACAAGCAGCCCTCATACCGCAACCGGGAGTGCTTGCAATACCCCTCCATGCCCTTTTCAAACAAAATACCGCTCTCTTCCTCTGGGTAACCACCCGTCAGGAACAGCGCACATGGCTTTCCGCGCCACAGCACAGGCCCCTTTTGCTTTCCATAGTACTTGTTCATCCCATAAACCAGCCGATCCAGCATGGCTTTCATGGGTGCTGTGCAATACCATGCGTAAATGGGCGTTGCCAAAACAAAACAGTCGGCGGAAAGGATGGCCCGAGCAATGTCCGCCATGTCGTCTTTCTGCACGCAGCCGAAGTCGTCCATCACATCCTGACACACCCGGCAGGCCACACAGGGGCGGATCTCTTTCTCATACAGCCAAATCAGCTCTGTGGTATGCCCTGCAGATTTCAGCTCTTGGAGAAACGGGTCCAACGCACTCATGGTATTGCCCTGCCGCTTCGGACTGCCCATGAAAACACAATAATGCATCTATTCGTCTTCTTCCTTCCGGGTCACGGCAATGCTCAGCTCGTCCAGCTGCTTGTCATCCACCGCCGCGGGACAGGCTGTCATGGGCTCTGACGCGTTTTGCACCTTGGGGAAGGCAATGACATCCCGAATGGCCGGAACACCGGCCATCAGCATGACCAGCCTATCAAGCCCATATGCCAAGCCGCCGTGTGGCGGCGCACCATACCGGAAGGCATTGATCAAGTGCCCAAACTGCGCCTGAGCATCTTCCTCTGTAAAGCCCAAAAGGGAGAACATCTTTTCCTGCAGCTCCATCTGATGAATCCGGATGGACCCCCCGCCCAGCTCTGTGCCATTCAAAACGATGTCATACGCCTTTGCCCGAACTTGCAGCGGATCCTTCTCCAGCAGGGGCAAATCTTCGTCCATGGGCGCGGTGAAGGGGTGGTGCTCCGCCACATACCGGTTTTCCTCTTCCGAATGGGTGAGCAACGGGAATTCCGTCACCCACAGGAAGCGGTATTCCGCCGGGTCCAGCAAATTCATCCGGCGGGCACATTCGCAGCGCAGCGCACCCAACGCGGCGAAAACAATTTCATTGGATGAATCGCCCACCACAAGGACCAAGTCCCCGTCCTGGGCCTCTGCGGCCGCCAAAATGGCATCCACTTCGTCCTCTGTCAGGAATTTTGCAAAAGAAGAGCTTCTTTGGCCACCAGAAAGCTTCAGCCAGGCAAGGCCCTTGGCCTTGTATGTTTTTACAAATTCGCCCAGGCTGTCAATTTCTTTCCGGCTAAAGGCGCCGCCGCCTTTCACATTGATCAGCCGGACAGAGCCGCCGGAGGTGGCCGGGCCGGAGAACACTTTAAATCCACAGTCTTTTACCAGCAGGGTGATGTCTTTTAGCTCAAACCCAAAGCGCAGGTCTGGCTTGTCCGACCCAAATCGTTCCATGGCCTCTTTCCAAGGCATTCTGGGAAATGGCGTCTTCACATCCACATCCAGAATTTCTTTGAACACCCGCTTCAAAAACCCTTCGTTTACCTCGATCACATCATCCACGCCTACAAAGGACATTTCCAAGTCGATCTGGGTAAATTCCGGCTGGCGGTCTGCCCGCAGGTCTTCGTCCCGGAAGCAGCGGACAATCTGCATGTACCGGTCAAAGCCGGCCAGCATCAAAAGCTGCTTGTACTGCTGGGGTGACTGGGGCAGGGCGTAAAATTTGCCCGGATGAACCCGGGAAGGAACCAAATAGTCTCTGGCACCTTCCGGTGTGGATTTGGTCAGGATGGGTGTTTCAATCTCATAAAAGCCCTGCTCATCGTAATAATCCCTGGCCACTTTCCCGATTTTGTGGCGCAGCAGGATGGCCCGCTGCATGTCCGGCCGGCGCAAATCCAGATACCGATACTTCAAACGCAGCATATCGTTGACATCGCTGTTTTCCACAATCTCAAAGGGGGGTGTCTCTGCCTTTGACAGAATCTGAATCTCTGTAACCGCCAGCTCCACATCGCCGGTGGGAAGATCCGGGTTTTTGGAAGAACGCTCTCGCAAGATGCCTTTCGCCGCCAAAACATATTCGCCCCGGACGGCAAAAGCCGTTTCAAACACATCCTTTGGCGTTTGCTCATCAAAGGCCAGCTGCACAATTCCCGTGCGGTCGCGGAGATCAATGAAAATCAAGCCGCCCAAATTGCGGCTGCGCTGCGCCCAGCCGCAGACGGAGATGGTTGCTCCAATATCCTCTGTTCGCACCGTCCCGCAATAGTGCGTCCGGCGCAATGTTTGCTGTTCCATGGTCTTTTCTCCCCTTTGTTCTTGATCCAAAATATTAGGCCTTTACTCTATTTGCAATTTCCTGGGCATCCAATGGACATTCCACTTGTTCGCCCGTTTCCATTTGCTTCAACGAAACCACGCCTCGCTCCAATTCATCACTGCCGATCACAATGGTATGCTTTGCATCGATCCGGTCGGCGTATTTCATCTGGGCCTTCAGCCCCCGACCCATGGTGTCCCGCTCTGCGGAGACACCCAATTGCCGCAGCTTAAAAATCAATTGCTCCACCGGGAGGCTGGTCTCTTCCCCCAGCCCGGCCAAAAACACATCACAGCCGTAAGGCTTTGGAATTTCTATCCCCTGGGCCTCCATCACCAGCAAAAGACGCTCGATCCCGCTGCCAAAACCAAGGCCCGGCACGTCTTTTCCGCCGATGGCGGATACCAGCCCGTCATACCGGCCGCCGCCGCAAACGGTTCCTTGGGCTCCAATGGCATCGGAAACAAATTCAAACACCGTCCGAACGTAATAATCCAGCCCTCGCACAATTTTGGGATTGATGGTGAAATCAATCCCCATTGCCTTCAAATACATCTGCACTGTCTCAAAGTGGGACTGGCAATCGGGGCAAAGATAATCAAGGCCGATGGGCGCCCCCTCCGCCACCTTGGCACAGGACTCGTTTTTGCAGTCCAAAATCCGCAGCGGGTTGCGCTCCATCCGTTCCAGGCAGGTGGGACAAAGTTCTGCTGTGTGCTGTCCAAAGTATTCCTTCAGCGCCGCATGGAAGCTGGGACGGCATTCCCGGCAGCCGATGGAATTGAGCTGCACATGCAGATCCTTTAGCCCCAGACGGCGCAAAAATGTATCCGCAAGACTGATGACTTCCGCTTCCGCCTCCGGCCGCTCCGAGCCGAAATACTCCACGCCAAATTGGTGGTGTTCCCGCAACCGGCCTGCCTGGGGTTTTTCATACCGAAAGTTGGGCGCGATATAATACACCTTTACCGGCAGCCCGGCGCCAAACAGGGAGTTCTCCACAAAGCTGCGCGCCACAGAGGCCGTGCCCTCCGGACGCAAGGTAATGGAGCGCCCGCCTTTGTCCTCAAACGTGTACATTTCCTTCTGCACCACATCTGTGGTGTCCCCCACACTGCGCAGAAACAGCTCTGTATGTTCAAAC
>JAQWCP010000216.1 GCA_028705905.1 Oscillospiraceae bacterium | reverse complement strand
AAGCGTAAACTCCGCCCACATCAGCATTCGCAAAATTGTGGAGACCGCTCTTGTTTACAATTCTACCAGTGTCATTTTATCCCATAACCACACCAGCGGTATTGCGATCCCGTCCAAGGAAGATTTCAATGTAACAAGAAAAATCCGAGATGCCCTTGAAATGGTTGGAATTGAGCTTTCTGATCATCTCATTGTGGCAGATGACGATTTTGTCTCTATGCTGGAAACGGGAATGCTGGTTTTTTAGCGATTCATACATGGCAGGCATTTCATCAGGAGGATCCATATGTCAGACTTTCAAGTGGTAAGTGAATATCAGCCTTCCGGCGATCAGCCGGGAGCCATCGCGGCCCTCGCGGAAGGACTGCAAAACGGATTGCAAGAACAAATCCTTTTGGGTGTCACCGGCTCTGGCAAGACGTTTACAATGGCAAAGGTCATCGAGCAAATACAGCGTCCCGCCCTTGTTTTGGCGCACAACAAGACCTTGGCTGCTCAGCTCTGCGCAGAGTTTCGGGAGTTTTTCCCCCACAACGCGGTGGAGTATTTCGTCTCTTATTACGATTATTATCAGCCGGAAGCTTATATCCCCCATAGTGACACATTTATTGAAAAAGATGCATCCATCAACGATGAAATTGAGCGGCTGCGCCACTCCGCCACCACGGCACTGTTCGAGCGAAAAGATGTCATCGTCGTGGCTTCTGTTTCTTGTATTTATGGCCTGGGCGACCCCATTGATTACGCCAATTTGGTCATTTCCCTCCGGGAGGGAATGGAAAAGAAACGAGATGACCTATTAAGCAAGCTGGTGGAAATCCGGTATGAGCGAAACGATGTGGCGTTTGAACGGAATATGTTTCGTGTCCGGGGGGATACGGTGGAAATTTTCCCGGCCTATGCCAAAGATCATGCCATTCGCGTGGAATTTTTTGGAGATGAGATTGACCGAATCAGCGAAATCCATGTGGTAACCGGCACCCCTGTCCGGCGCATTTCCCATGTCGCCATCTATCCGGCATCCCATTATGTTACCACAAAAGAAAAAATGGCGGCCGCCATCCAAGAAATTGAAGCAGAATTGAACGTCCAAGTTGCCAAGTTTGAAGAAAACGACCAGTTCTTAGAGGCCCAACGCATTCGCCAGCGGACGTTATACGACATTGAAATGATGCAGGAATTGGGTTACTGCACAGGAATTGAAAATTATTCCCGCGTGATCTCCGGCCGGCCTGTGGGTTCCCCGCCCATGACCCTGCTGGACTACTTTCCCAAAGACTTTGTTCTTTTTGTGGATGAATCTCATGCCACACTCCCTCAGGTACGTGCCATGTATGCAGGGGACCGGGCCAGGAAAGAGAATTTGGTTCAGTATGGGTTTCGTCTGCCCTGCGCGTTTGATAACCGCCCACTCAATTTTGACGAATTCAACGATAAAATTGGTCAGGCCATTTATGTTTCTGCCACACCGGGAGATTATGAAAAGACGCGTGCCGGCCAGATTGTGGAGCAGGTGATCCGTCCCACCGGGCTGTTAGACCCCAAGGTGGAGGTCCGTCCTGTCAAAGGGCAAATCGATGACCTCATCGGAGAAATTCACCTGCGCACAGGCCGCAAGGAGCGGGTGCTCATTACAACGCTGACCAAGAAAATGGCGGAGGATCTCACCACATATCTGCAAAACGCCAACGTCAAAGTGCGTTATATGCATCATGATATCGACGCTATGGAGCGAATGGAAATCATACGGGACCTGCGCTTGGGTCAATTTGACGTTCTGGTTGGCATCAATTTGCTGCGGGAAGGGTTGGATCTGCCGGAAGTCTCTCTGGTTGCTATCTTAGATGCCGATAAAGAAGGATTTTTGCGCAGCGAAACGTCCCTCATCCAGACCATCGGCAGAGCCGCCCGGAACGCGGAAGGCATGGTTATCTTATACGCCGATACCATCACCCGCTCCATGCGGGCGGCCATGGACGAGACAGAACGCCGCCGGGTCATCCAACAGGCCTACAACAAAGCCCATCACATTGAGCCGAAAACCATTTTGAAAAGTGTGCGCGGTCTCATCGAAATTTCCAAGGCAGCGGAAGATCTGTCCCAAACCGATTCCGGCGTGCCCATGACAAAAAAAGAACGGGCTGCTGCCATTGCCAAATTGGAAAAAGAGATGAAAAAGGCCTCTCAAATGTTGGAATTTGAATATGCTGCTGCCTTGCGGGACAGAATCATTGCATTAAGAGCAGAAGAAAAGTAGGGAATCATACTATGCGAGAAAGCATTTACGTCAAAGGTGCCAGAGTCAACAATTTAAAAAATATTGATGTGGAAATTCCACGGGACAAGTTTGTTGTGTTAACCGGCTTGTCCGGCAGTGGAAAATCTTCTTTGGCCTTCGACACCATTTATGCGGAAGGGCAAAGGCGTTATGTGGAATCTTTGTCTTCCTACGCCCGTCAATTTTTGGGCCAGATGGAAAAGCCGGATGTGGACTATATCGAGGGGCTTTCCCCTGCCATCTCCATCGATCAGAAAACCACGTCAAAAAATCCCCGCTCTACCGTAGGGACTGTGACGGAAATTTATGACTATTTACGCTTGCTCTGGGCGCGGATCGGGGTACCCCATTGTCCTGTCTGCGGAAAGGAAATCCGCAAACAGACGGTGGATCAGATCACCGACCAGGTGATGCAGCTGGCGGAAGGAACCAAGATTCAAATTTTAGCGCCTGTGATCCGGGCGCGGAAAGGCGAGCACGCAAAGGTCTTTGAAGACGCCCGAAAAAGCGGATACGTCCGTTGCCGGGTAGATGGCATCGCCTATGAACTGACCGAAGACATCAAGCTGGAAAAAAACAAAAAGCATGACATTGACATCGTGGTGGATCGCCTCATCATCCGCCCCGATTTGGGACGGCGGCTGACAGATTCCATCGAAATTGCCTCTGCTTTGTCCGGTGGCCTCATCACCATTCATGTGCTGGAAGAGAATCGAGACCTTCTCTTTTCCCAGAATTACGCTTGCGAAGACTGCGGGATCTCTTTGGAGGAAATGACACCCCGCATGTTCTCCTTCAATAACCCCTATGGCGCCTGCCCCACTTGTGCCGGGCTGGGGAATCAGTTGAAAATTGATGTAGACTTGATATTGCCCAACCGAAATTTATCCATTATCGAGGGTGGTATTACCGCCAGCGGCTGGAACAATATCAAAAGCGACGGAATCGCAAGGATGTATTTTGAGGCGCTGGCCAAACGCTACAGCTTTCAGCTGAATACGCCCATCAAAGATTTGTCCCAGGAAGCGCTCAACGCCATCCTATACGGCACAGGAAAAGAAAAGCTGACGCTCCATTACGACCAAGTGCGGGGAAAGGGCGTTTTGCACCAGCCATTTGAAGGGATTGTCAATAATCTGGAGCGCCGGTATCGCGAAACGCAAAGCAATGCCATGCGGGTGGAACTGGAGCAGTGTATGTCTGCCCGCCCTTGCCCGGATTGCGGTGGCAGGCGTCTGAAACCGGAATCTTTGGCAGTCACTGTGGGCGATATCAATATTGACACATTCACCCACTTCTCCGTTCTGGACGCATTGGATTTTCTGGACAAATTGACGCTCACCGGCCAGGACGCCATGATCGCAGATCAAATTTTAAAAGAGATCCGGGAACGGCTGGGTTTTTTGAAATCTGTTGGGTTGCAATATTTGACCCTCAGCCGTCAGGCGGGCACACTTTCCGGCGGAGAAAGTCAGAGGATCCGGCTGGCGACGCAGATCGGTTCCTCCCTGATGGGCGTCCTCTATATTTTGGACGAGCCTTCTATCGGTCTCC
>JAQWCP010000215.1 GCA_028705905.1 Oscillospiraceae bacterium | reverse complement strand
GGAAGCCATTGGGACTCTGGGGTTTCGCGGAGAGGCATTGGCGGCCATTGCAGCTGTGTCCCGGGTGGAGTTGCGGACGCGGACGGAACAGGCGGAAACCGGTTGCCTCCTCCTGCTTGAAGGCGGGGTAGTGGGAGAGCTGGCCCCGATAGGCGCACCAAAGGGAACAACAATCATTGTGCGCAACCTGTTCTACAACACGCCCGCCCGGCAGAAGTTTATCAAAAAAGACACAGCGGAAGGGATGTATGCGTATCACATCGTACAAAAAATCGCGCTGTCTCACCCTGAAATCTCGATTTCCTTCATCCGCGATGGGAAAGAGGAACTGCACACCCCTGGCGACGGTATTCTGGAATCTGCCGTATACGCTGTGTTAGGGCGGGATATTGCGTTGCACTTATGTCCCGTTCATGCCGTTTGGGAAGACTGTTCCATTGATGGCTTTGTATCACAGCCCAGCTCCTGCCGGGGGACCAGAGGGCAGCAGCATTTTTTCGTCAATGGCCGGTTCGTAAAATCCAGACTGATGATGGCGGCGCTGGAAGAAGCGTATAAAAACCAAGCCATGGTGGGGAAATTCCCCGCTTGTATTTTACATATCACGGTAAAACCGTCCGCTGTGGATGTCAATGTCCACCCAACGAAAACGGAAGTAAAATTTGTCAGGGAACGTCGGCTGTTTGACACAGTGTACCACAGCGTGTTGGGTGCGCTGCAGGAGGGGAGCGTCCATCCCACAATGGAATTTGACCCTAAGGTGCAGGAAACGGCGGAATCGGCACCCCTTGCTACAAAAGCGTCTTTTTCAGCCCAGGGAGGGGTGAGCCGCCCGCTTCCTTCTGCAATGCAGCAGGGACAGACGGATCCTATTTCCCCGTCCTTCCCATCTTCGAAGAAGGAGGGAGATTGGAATTGGGTTGCAGATGGACTGCGGGTGCCTTATCGGCACGAAGTGCCTCAACCTGCTTCCCAGCCCCAGGAGTTGGTTCCAGATATTCAGATCGCGATCCCTCATGTTGAGCAGCCAGTTGCGTTTTCGGCGGCGGCTGCGCCACCGGATCCAGTTCAGAAGGACGTGCGTTCCGATCCGGAAGAAAACCAGACAAAAACGAAAAAAGAATCGTTCCGTTTGGTGGGAGAGGTATTTGATACGTATTTGATTGTAGCCGTGGGCCAGCGGATGCTGGTGATTGATAAACATGCCGCTCATGAGCGGATGCAGTTTGACCGCCTGAAGGTGGAAGGGTATCGGGTGATGTCCCAGACCTTACTAAAACCCATTGTTTTTTCCATTCAGGGAGAGGCAGAAGGTGCTCTGCTCCAAAACTTGGAACTGCTTTCGGAATTTGGGTTTGAAGTAGAAGCATTCGGGGAGAACTGCTTGATTGTACGAGGAATTCCGTTTGACCTGGAGCCAGGGCAAGCGGAAGATACCCTGCTTGAACTGGCGGAAGCGTTACTCCACGGAAAACGTGTTGACCCGCAGGGGGTGCGGGATCAAATGCTACGTACCATGGCTTGTAAAATGGCGATCAAAGGCGGGCAGAAAAACACCATGCAGGAACTGATGGTTGTGGCGGAAGCTGTTGTAAACGGGCAAGTGAAATTTTGCCCCCATGGCCGCCCGGTGGCGATTGAAATGACCAGCCAGGAGTTGGAAAAACAATTTAAAAGAAGCTGACATTGGGGAACATTTGAGGTGAAAGAAAAAAGTCTTGGCAGTTACGTTGATAACTGCCAAGACTTTTGATGTTTTACACTTATATTTCCATAATAACGGGTAGGATCATAGGATTACGGCGTGTCTTACGGTACAGATAGCTGGAAAGGTCACTTTTGAGGGCAGACTTGATGGCGGCCCAGTCAGAAAGTCCTGTAGACTGGCAGTTATTTAAAGTGCCGGTAACAACGGTGCGCAGCTCTTCCATCAAATCTTCTGATTCTTTGACATATACAAAGCCGCGGGTGATGATGTCGGGACCGGAAATCACAGAGCCGTCTTCCCCGGACAAATTGACTACGACCACGATCATACCATCCTGTGCCAGATGGCGTCGGTCGCGCAGCACGACGCTGCCAACATCTCCAACGCCATATCCATCCACCAGCACACGGCCGGATGGAACGGTTCCTGTGGTGCGGATATGATCCTTGGTAATTTCAATGATTTTTCCAATGTCACTGATGACAATGTTTTTGGGGTTCATTCCCATGGTGCGCGCAAGCTGCGCATGGGTTTTCAGATGCCACTGCTCGCCATGAACCGGAATGAAAAACTTGGGCTTTGTCAAGGCGTGGATCATCTTTAGCTCCTCTTGACACGCGTGCCCGGAAACGTGAATATCAGACAGACGCTCATAGATCACTTCCGCATCTTTTCGGAACAGCTCATTGATCACGTGGCCGATGGTTTTCTCGTTTCCGGGGATGGCGGAAGCGGAGATGATGATGCGGTCTCCCGGGACAATTTCCACTTGCCGGTGATTGGAGAAAGCCATACGATAGAGAGCAGACATCGTTTCTCCCTGGCTCCCGGTGGTGATGATGACCACTTTATCCCTGGGGAGATTTTTGAGCTGGGACATCTCCACTAAAGTATTGGGCGGTACATCCATGTACCCAAGCTGGGTGGAGACCTTCATAACATTTTCCATGCTGCGGCCGGTGATGCCGACCTTTCTGCCGTAACGGGCGGCTACATTGATAACTTGCTGGACGCGATCCACGTTGGAGGCAAAGGTGGTGACGATGATGCGTTGGTCGCATCCTTTGAAAAGTGCGTCGAACGTCTCTCCCACCTTTTGCTCCGAGGCACTGTACCCTTCTTTACCTACGTTGGTAGAGTCGGCCAGCAGGGCCAACACGCCCTCCTGACCCAATTGACCGAAACGAACCAGGTCGATCATGTCACCTTTGATGGGCGTCGGGTCAATTTTAAAGTCGCCAGTGTGGATCACGGTGCCGGTGGGACACTTGATAGCAAACGAAACCGCGCCGGCAATGCTGTGATTGATTCGGATGAATTCAACGGAAAAGGAACCGGCTTTGATGGTCTCACCCGGTTCCACAGAGATGATCTTGGTCCGCTTGGCGAGATCATGCTCTTCCAGCTTGATCTGGACAAGACCAACGGTCATTCTGGTGCCGTAGACGGGAACATTAAGATCTTTTAATACATAAGGAAGCGCGCCGATGTGGTCTTCATGACCGTGGGTTAAGAAGATACCACGCACTCGATTCTTGTTCTTGATCAGATAGCTTACATCTGGTATGACAACATCAATGCCGTACATATCATCATCTGGGAACCCCATACCACAATCAACGACGATGATGTCGTTGCCGTGTTCATACACAGTCAGGTTTTTCCCAATCTCATTGAGGCCGCCTAAAGAGATAATTTTCATTTTTTCTGCCATAAGGGAATGATTCAACTCCTTGTTTTGGTCGCCAAAAACGCACGGAAACAAGACAGGCGGAGATGCGATTTTCAAGCCCCGTTACGCCGGAAAATCTGCAATGCCGTCAGCCTTCGTTTGCCCGCTTGATTGACTTTTTATATCACAATGCACAACGTGCAACATGCCAATTTAAAACTGGGGATAAACAGGGGTACTTACCCAGCATAAGTTCACAATATTAGTTATTATATCATCAAGACAGGGAGTTGTATACAAAAATTTCTAGAATCATCAGGAAGTCGGATTCCGGTCTGCCTTTTTTACTTTTTCTGTGAATAAATCACAGAGTTCCGAGGCCATCTCCGCTGTTTCTCCTTCACCCATGATACGGATGGCCATGCGCCGGATGAGCGGGGTGATATAGACATGTCCACC
>JAQWCP010000214.1 GCA_028705905.1 Oscillospiraceae bacterium | reverse complement strand
TTCCAAAAATTGGCCATTCCTCCCTACAGCGTGTTTGCGTTTGAGAGTAAATATGACAGGACTTGAGTTTGTAGTATCAAATAGGGGAAAAAGGGCGCAGATTCGACAAAGAAGGAGGTGTTGTGGATAAAAAAGCGGCAAAACAGGTTTCTCTGTTTTGCCGCATGAGATTATGAATTTTTGTGTTGTGCAAAATATTCTCTTGCCTGTTCCACATTGCGGGCAATTTCCGCTTTGAGCGCATCAAGGGAAGGAAATTTTTGTTCCGGACGTAGAAAATCATAAAATTCCAGGCGCACCGTTTCGTCATACAGATCGCCGTCAAAGTCCAAAAGAAAACTTTCTACGGAAATGCGATCCTCGTGATCCACAGTGGGCCGTACCCCCACGTTGGTTACGGCGGGATAAGAAGAGCCGTCGGCAAAAAACACCTTGGTCACATAAACGCCAAGAGCAGGGTAGAGCAAAGATTCTACACATTGCACGTTGATGGTTGGAAAGCCCAGAGATTTACCCAATTGTTTCCCGTGAACCACCTGGCCGGTCATTACGTGAGGATGCCCCAGAAAGACAGCAGCCCGGTCCATTTCACCCTGTGCCACCAGTGTGCGTATATAAGAAGAACTGATGGTCATTTCATCCAGCTCAATTTTTGGTACAATGGTGCAGCCAATGCCCAACTCCGCGCATTTTGCCTGCAAGCGGTAGGGGTTGCCTTGGCCGCAATATCCAAAATGGAAATCATGGCCGGCCACCAGATACACGGCGTTGCAATCCTGAACCAAAAAGTCTGTAATAAAATCTTCCCATGACATCCGCATCATACGCTCATCAAAATGGGCAAAGATCACTTCGTTGATTCCGAACAATCGGCGCATCAAGTCGGCACGGTCGGTTTTGGAATTGAGAAGAGGGACCGACTGACCGACTGTAAAAGTTGATGGATGCACATCAAATGTGACAACGGCGGGAGATAGACCCATCTGCTGCGCGATGTGTGTGGTTTCCTTCAATAGTGCAGCATGTCCCAGATGTACGCCGTCAAAAAATCCAAGGGCAATCACCCGTTTCTGTTTTGTTTCCAATTGTTACACCTCATAAAAACTTTTGATTGGCTTGAGCAGGCTGCTCGATCCTTGTTGTTCCAATGAGCCCAGCAAAAGGAATTCTCCTGTTTCTGCGTCATAGGCTCGGTATGTGCCTGGAACCCCGTCAAAAGGAATGAACGCACCGTTGCGGCATTTTTTTGCAAGAGCGGGAGGCACCTGCAGCGCGGGATACTCCAGAAAGCATTGGTCAACTGGCAAAAGAAGCCCAGAAGCCCTGTTTTTTTTCGCTTGCTCCGCTACAACGTCCAAAGAGACAGCCTGATCAATGGTAAAACAAGAAGAACGGGTTCTTCTCAAAGAATATAGGGCACCGCCACAGCCCAGGGCCTGTCCAATGTCGTGGCACAACGTTCGGATATAAGTGCCTTTGGAGCAGACCACCCGAAGAAGATAATCAGATTCGCTGCATTGTTCCAGCAGCTCCAAAGTATCAATTGTGATGGAGCGGGGGGGCCGCTCCACTTCTTTTCCACTCCGGGCCAGTTCATATAATTTCTTTCCGTTTTGTTTGATTGCCGAGTACATGGGCGGAATTTGCTGCAAGTCGCCGCGAAAATCGGAAAGGGTTTGTTCTAATGTGGATTGGTCAACCAGAACAGGCTTTTCCTCCAAAATAGAGCCGGTACAATCTTGTGTATCAGTAGAGACACCCAAGCGCAGGCCGGCGATGTATTCTTTCGTTCCGTCCATGATAAATTCCACGGCCCTGGTGGCCCTTCCCACAAAAACAGGCAGTACGCCAGTTGCCATGGGGTCTAGTGTGCCACCATGGCCGATCCTGCGCTCGCCCAACAGCCGCCGCAGGCGCGCAACCACATCGTGGGATGTCCAGTCCGTTGGCTTGTCTATGACAATGATACCACTTGGCATAGTCCCCTCCCGGCAGTGTCTTGTTCTGGGCTATAAAGCGCCTTTCGGATGGCGTCTAAAATAGTCTCTTTCGTCTGTTCTACGGAATATGGCATGGTGCAGCCTGCTGCCGCAACGTGGCCACCGCCGCCGAATAACGCGCAAACCTTGGAAGCGTTTAAAAAGGCCGGCGATGTACGCAAAGAAACCTTTGAAGCACCGTCCTCTTGTTCCCGAATGGTAACAGCCACCTCCACGCCTTCAATGCGGCCCGGAATATCGGCCAGATCTTCCGCGTCGTCTTCGGTGGCTCCAATTTCATCCAGGAGAGCCTGGGTGACGCAAGAAATGGCGATGGACCCCTTGTCAAAAAATGACATGGCGGATATGAGACGGGCTTCCAGATACATGCGGTTCCGGGACTTGGTACGGAAATGCAGTCGATTGACCTTTCGGTAATCAATTCCAGTATCAATGAGTGCCCCGGCGATAAAATGCGTTTTGCTTGTGGTATTGCTGTATTGAAAGCACCCTGTGTCTGTTGCAATTGCCATATAGAGGGGAAGCGCTATCTCGGGCGAAATTGTCTCACCACACGCCAGTGCAATGTAATAAATAAGCTCTGCACAAGCAGCGCAGGAGGAGTCCACATAAGCGGCGTTTGCAAATCCTTCATATGAGGGATGATGGTCAATGGCAAGATCGATTTTATCTTGGTATGCCGCGCCATTCTCTGGGATGAGGGAGAGGGAAGCGGTGTCTACGGAAATTAAAAATGAAGGCGTGAATTGCTCGGGCGCCAAATAGGGGGTGAGATAAGGTGCCAAATGGCGTGTGGCTCCGAGGTTGGGAAGCACATACGCCGTTTTCCCCATTTGGCGAAGAAGGGCGCAAAGACCGGCGGCGCAACCAATGGTGTCGCCGTCCGGTCGAATGTGGGTTAAAATTAAAATGGAATCCTGCGCCCGCAAAACCCCAGCGACCTGCTGGTCAGTCATCATAGGAATCTGCTCCTTTTTTGATATATATGAACGTTCTCAATTGGCAAAAGGATCGTCCACCTGAAGTTCACTCTTGAAGTTTACTCTTTTTGTTCGATTTGCTTCAAAATTTCAAACACATGGGTACCCTTATCAATGGAATCATCCAATGTGAATACCAATTCCGGAACGTACCGCAAGGTGAGCGCGCTTCCCAATTCCCGGCGAAGCCAGCCGGAAGCGGATTTTAGCCCATTTAGTACGTCTTTGGCGGTTTCTTTGTCCAATACGCTCACGTATACCTTTGCATAGCGAAGATCTGGCGTGGCTTCCACAGCAGTAATGCTCACGACGCCTTGCACCCGCGGGTCTTTCATGGCACGAAGCAGGCGTGATAGTTCGCGCGTCAGTTCTTCATTAATTCTGCCAATTCGATTGCTGCTCATAGTTCCTCCAAGTTATGACGGGACACTGCCTCGTTCATGTGACAGAGGCGTCGCCAGCGAATTCGCTGGCGGACGCGTGGTTCACACCTCAATTTGTTCCATCATGAAGGCTTCAATAATGTCCCCTTCTTTAATGTCGCTATATTTTTCAATGCTGATTCCACATTCGTATCCTGCTGCTACTTCTTTCACGTCGTCTTTGAAGCGGCGCAGGGATGCCAGAATACCTTCGTGGATCACCACTCCATCTCGTACGATACGAACCTGTGCAGAGCGGGACATCTTACCATCCAAGACGTAAGAACCGGCAATGGTGCCGGAGCCAGTGACTTTATAAACCAGCCGGACTTCTGCACGGCCCCAATATACCTCTTTGAATTTAGGCGTCAGCATACCCTTCATCGCGGCTTCCATCTCGTTGATACAATCGTAAATGACACGATACATCCGCATGTCAACATTCAGGCGCGTGGCGTGA
>JAQWCP010000213.1 GCA_028705905.1 Oscillospiraceae bacterium | reverse complement strand
GTTCAAATTCGTCATAGACATTAAGAATGGTTCCGCCCGGATAGCCAAATACGGTATCCACACCCTGCTCTAGCAGACATTCAAACAACACCTGGGTGCTTTTCATCATCATTGTGCAACAACCCCTTTCACTCTTTCCGCTCCATTGCTGTCGGCTGTTGTTTCCCGGAAATAAGCATAAAAGCTTCGTCCTGTATAGGACGAAGCTTTATCTCCGTGGTACCACCTAAATTCACACGGCATGCCGTGCGCGCTTTCCTTGCCAAATAACGGCGGCAACCCGACTGACCCTACCCCCACGCATACCACATGGGCTCAACCCAGCCACTCCAGGGCGACGTTCCATTCTACATCCATGGGAATTTACACCAGCCATTCCCTCTCTGCGCTGAACTGCAGATTGTACTTACCCGTTCATTGCGTTTTTTATATCATTTCCGCTGAAACAACCAGTCAAATATATTAAAGCAAGTATAGCACATGTTTTTCTTTTTTGTCAACGCAAACCGAACAAACAGATCGGTTTCTGCGTTTTTGACAGAAGAAGCGGGAAATTTGTCTCCATTTTTCAGCCTGTTGACAAAACTCCCTCTATCTCCGTGGGAAGAACCCGCTCCCTTTCGCTTTTCATGGAAAGGGAGCAGGACACCCTTACCCCACGCCACCCCATCGCTGGAATGGAAACAGGATGGACAAGGCACGCCCTAAGACATACCGTTCATCCACAACTCCCACCTGCGGTGCGCGGCTGTCTGTCGAGTGGTTGCGGTTGTCACCCATAACAAAGATGCTGCCTTCCGGCACGGTGACAACATCTACGCTCTCCCAGCTGGGCCGCTGCATCAACTCGTTGATATAAGGCTCCTCCAGAGTTTCGCCATCTACGCGCACTTCCCCTGCGTCATAATCAATCTCCACCGTCTGTCCGCCAACGGCAATCACCCGTTTTACAATGGGCTGTTCCATAAACGATTTTTTCGTGAGCACCACAACGTCGCCCTGCCTTGGGTGATAGCCAATGCTCTGTAATAAAAGCATATCGCCGTTGAACAGCGTTGGCTCCATGGATTCTCCCTGCACGCCAATGATCCGCCCAACAAAGGTAAACATTAAAATGATACAAACCAGAGCAAATACCATTGCCTGAAGCCAAAAATACAGCTCCAGTTTGATGGTTTGCTTGGCGGGAAGCTTTTCTTCCGGGGAGGGGGGGGACTCTGCCATTGTCATATATTTCCTCCATTCTGCCGCGTGGCGCGGCTCACAAAGTCATGGTTTCCCTTGATCCGTTTGCCTGCATAATATGCACCTGCGCTTTTCCGCTCAAATAAGCTGCTTCTCTGCCATGACAGGTAAACAATAAAATTTGACGGGTTTGCGCTGCTTCATACAAAGCATCCAGCGTATATTGCAATCGAACGTCGTCAAATCGAATGAGCGCATCGTCCAAAAGCAGGGGGGCCTGCTGGTCTTCTTTCAGGGCCAGCTCACAAATGGCCAAGCGTACCGCCAAATAGAGCTGATCCATTGTACCTGCGCTTAACATCAGATCCGGGCGGGAGATGGGGTCTTCTTCCGTGCGCACACTGGCGGAAAAGGTTCGGTCCAACCGCAAGTCCTGATATTTGCCGCCGGAAAAACGGGCCATCCATGCGCTTGCTTTTTCATTGAGTACTGGCGAAAATCTCGACTGCAACTCTTGATGCGCATCGTTTAATATTGTCTGTGCCAGCTCCAGCGCCTCATACTCTTCTTCCAGTGCATCCCGTTGGGAAAGCAACGATGCATGCCGGGCCTGCAACGCCTCCACATCTCCGCCAATGGCCTGCTCGCCCTTTGACATGGCAACCCCTTCCAGACACCGGGTTTTCTCCCGTTGCAATCGCTTTCCCTCTTCCTGTAATTGCAGTTTGGATTCTTGCGGGGGAGCCACCGCCACCGCCGTTTTGCCTACCTCAGCAGGCACCGGCTCCATGGCCTCCCACTGCCTTTGTAACGTCTCCATGGAAAGCTGTTCTCTCTCCCAAAGAGCCAACGTGGAAAGGCCCTGGCTGCACGCCTCCATTGCCTGGGCAACTGTTTTGGCTTCCGGCGCAAAGGGAAGGGTGAGCTGGAACAGCTGGGCCTCCATCTGCCCGAGACGGCCCGTCCTCTCTTCCTGCTCCGCAAGCGCCTCTTGTAATTGCAGGTTCAATTGCTCTGTCTTCACTTGCCATTCCCGGTATGCAGCCGCTTGTTCTAAAATTTCTTCCGGTTGCTTGACATGGTAAATGCGGCAAACGGAGGCCCTCTCTCCCAAGACATTTGTGCGCTTTCGATACCAAATAAATAAAATAATCGGCAGCGCGGCGCTCACCAGGGCGGCGCAGACAAGTCCCAATGCTGTCAAAAAGGCGGCTTTTTGTAATGACAAGATGACCACGGCCGCAATGGAAGCAAAGACAACAAAGCAAAGAAGGGCAAAAACCCATGGCCGGAACACCGCCTTCCGATCCAGCTCCTTACATTTTTCCACTGCTGCTTGTGCCTGCTTCCACGCATCTTCCGGCGACTTCCCTTCAAAAATCCCCTCTTTTGCCCGCTCGTTTCTTTGGGTGATCTCTTCTTGCAGGCGGCCGATTTTTTTCGTCTGCTGGTCGAGCATCGGCATTTGCGCCGCTATGGTTGCGCCCAGCTCCTGCCCTTGCCGCAACTGATCCGCCCGGGGCAACGTCTGCTTGATCCGATCGACTGCATCAAACCGCTGCGCTGCCGCTTCAAAGGCACTTTGTGCCGCTTGCTGTTTCGCCGTTTTTTCTTGTTGCTCCGCTGCCGCCCAACGGTCTAGTTTCTCTCGCACCTCTTTCTCGCTTCGTGCAATGGATTCCAGGGACACCTGGTATTGCAGCATCCGCTCTTTGCTCTGCTCCACAAGGCGCAAATCTTTTTCAATCTCGATCAGTTGGGTGGATGTTTCCGGAATGAGCCCTGTTTTGTTGTGCTTTCGTCTGTTTTTCCAGCTGTTGAGCTGGGCAAACGCCTCTGAAAACGAGGTGTCTTCTCCCGAAGACACCAGTGCGGCAATGCGCCGCTCCAACTCCGGCGTCTGGCCGATCGCCAAACCTGTCTCTCCAATAAAGGCACTGCGCACGAACACCTCCCGCTCCACACCCAACAAGGTCTGACCCACATTGTCCCCTGTCAGCTTGGGAACCGGATCCCCTGTGTCGCGGTACCACGCGGAAAATTGACTCATGGGTGTTCCGCTGCGCTTCCCACTGCGCTCCAGTACAATGGTTCTTCCGTCTGCCACGCACTCCAACGTGCCCGACATGGGCATGCCGTTCCAAGGCTGAAACTTATTTTTATCTGCCAAGACGCCTTTTTTGTTTCGCTGTGATGGATCGATGCCATAAAACATGGCTACCAAAAAGGCGCTCCAAGTGGATTTCCCCCATTCATTTGGCGCACAAATGACATTCATTCCCGCTTCCAGCGTCAAGGTCTCCTGCTCCAAGCGGCCAAAGGATGCCGTCATCTTTTGAATGAACATTGTTCTCTCCTTCTTTTGCAATTCAGATCGCGCCTCGCAGGATCTTCCCTGCCTTCCAGCGCCGCCAGACCAAACCGAACCGCCTTTTGCAGGCGCAAACGTTCGGCGTCTGTTTGAGCGGACGCTATCTTCTCCCGCATCATTTTTAAAAACAATCCTGTCAAAGTATCCTCTTCCGCTCTTGCCCAAAGATCCTGCTGGATGGTGCTTTGATCCCGTAACACAACATGGTAAAATCGCGATTCCAGCGCCGCGGAAAGTTCATCCATATCCAACCCCTCCGCCCCGCTCTCCCCAGTGAGAACAATGCGGTAAATATCTTCCTCTGTCT
>JAQWCP010000212.1 GCA_028705905.1 Oscillospiraceae bacterium | reverse complement strand
TGGGTGTGGATACCGGGAAAATCCGCTTTGTGGTCATCCTGTCCTCCACCCTGCTGACGGCGGCGTCCATCTCCATCTCCGGCATGATCGGTTGGGTGGGCCTGATTATTCCCCATCTCACCCGCCTTATTGTGGGGCCCAATTACAAGGTCCTACTACCCGCCTCTGCCCTCACCGGCGCCGCATTTCTTCTGCTGGTGGACGACATCGCACGCACAGTGTTCATGACGGAAATCCCTCTGGGCATTTTGACGGCCATCTTTGGGGCGCCGTTTTTTCTCTATCTGCTGTTCAAAGGAAGGAGCACGTGGGAATGAAACTGGAAGTTTGTTCCGCTGTCTGCGGGTATAAAAACAAAACTGTGGTGGATGGAATTTCATTTTCCATTTCCTCATCCGAAGTGCTGTGCCTCCTGGGTCCCAACGGCGTGGGGAAAACCACGCTGTTCAAGACCATTTTGGGCTTTTTGAAGCTTCAGGGGGGCAGCATCCAGGCCGACGGGGAGGATATCGCCCACTGGTCGAGAAAAAAGTACGCGCAGGTGATCGGATACGTTCCCCAGTCCCACACGCCCCCCTTTCCCTTTACCGTGATCGACGTGGTGACCATGGGGCGCACCGCCCACCTGGGCGCCTTTGCGACCCCATCCAAGGGCGACAAGCAGATTGCCTTGGACGCCCTGGAGGCCCTAGGTATTACCTTTTTGAAGGACCGGATCTACACCGAGATCAGCGGCGGCGAACGGCAGCTGGTCCTCATCGCCAGGGCGCTGGCGCAGCAACCGGAAATTTTGATCATGGATGAGCCCACCTCCAACCTGGATTTCGGCAACCAGATGCTGGTGTTGGCGCAGATCAAAAGGCTCTCGGAAACCGGGATCGGGGTGCTGATGACCTCCCACTTCCCGGATCACGCGTTTCTTTGTTCCTCTCGGGTGGCTCTGCTCCGACACGGAGGGTTTGAAATCGGGACGCCGGAGGAGATTGTCACGGAGAAAAACCTGCAGGAAGTATATGGCGTTAACGTTAGGATCACGAACACGCCCACCACGGACGGTGGAGTCGTCAAATCTTGCGTGCCGATGATTTCCTGAAGCAACCCAAATCAAAGTGTCCATCTATTCTTGAGATAAAAAAGGAAGTGATCCCATGGGAAACGCACAGGAATACGACCAGATTGCCCAGGAGGTCTTTTTTCCCATCTATGAAGTCATTGCGGCGGATATTTTAAGCTGCACAAAAAAAACTGCTGGGCGGTTGCTGGATCTGGGCTGCGGCGGCGGGCATCTGGGATTAAAGGTCCTGCAGGCAGCGGAACACATGACCGGCATCCTCATGGATTGCAACCCGGAAGCGGCCTTCATCGCGGAAAAACGCGCAGGCGACTGGGGGCTGGGAAACCGAGCCATGGTCGTCATAGGCGACGTGCACCAAATTCCCCTGCCCGACGGCTGCATCGACCTGGCCGTCAGCCGGGGGTCCATCGGTTTCTGGAAGGACGTGAAACAGGCCTTTTCCGAGATCATCCGCGTCCTCAAGCCCGGCGGCTGCATGTTCATCGGCAGCGGTATGGGCAGCAACAAAGAGGTCTGCGCCGAGGTCACCCGGAAGATGAAGGCCAAGAACCCGGACTGGCCCGACTGCGTGCACCGCATCTCCAACGGCTTGACCGGGGAGGACTTTTTGGCCATTCTAAACAAGCTGGGCGCCCGGTGCGAAGTGATCGACGACCGGGACCGGGGCAAATGGACCATCCTTTGCAGAAAAGAGACACCGGAGGTCCAGACTGCCGAATGAAGGAGGCATCTGATGACAGAACAATATAGGGCGGACCTGAAAAAGGCCGCCGAATTTCATGGGCACACCTGCACGGGCATCATCCTGGGCGTGCGGTTGGCTCGCGTGGGCCTGAATTACCTGGGTATCGACGACCCCGCTAAAAACCGCGATTTCATAGTCTACTGCGAGATCGACCGCTGCCTGACCGACGCCGTTCAGTCAGTTACCGGCTGTTCTCTGGGCAAACGAAGGCTGAAGGCGAAGGAATACAGCAAAATGGCGGCCACCTTTGTAGATATGAACACAAAAAACGGCACCCGCAGCGTGATGAGTGCCAAGGAGAACGCCCCTGAGGGCGCGGACGAGCTGGCATTCTGGAACCAATTTACCGACGAAGAGGTGTTTCGCTTCGAGCCCGTCACGGTGGACATTCCGCCGGAAGACATGCCGGGCCGGCCTATCCGGTCCGTCGTCTGCGAAATGTGCCATGAAAAGATCATGGACAACAAGGACGTGCAAAAAGATGGGAAAATTCTCTGCCGCTCCTGCGCCGAGGGCGGGTATTACCAAAAAATTTAGATTTTTCAATCAAAAACCGCCGGCAACGTACGCATTTTGTTTGCAGGCAAGTAAAATTGTTTCCATCTGCAAAAGGGAAAGGACAAGGGGCATGGCTGCGCCCCTTGTCCTTTTCATTATGATGTGTTGTAAAATGAAGTGCGCCACCCAGATGGCAAAAAGATAGCCCACAATGAAACCTTTGTGTAGAATGAAGTTGACTAGACAGCATTCATACGGAGGCAACATTATGAGCTACCATCATCTTAGCACATTCGAGCGTGGACGCATAGAGGAATTACTCTCATTAGGTCTATCAAACCGTAGGATAACCGTAGGATAGCAAAGCGTCTTGGTCGTCATCACTCCACGATAGACCCAGAACTAAGGCGCAATGCCACAAGAGCCAGCTATCACAGCGAGTCTGCGCAGATGACCTATCACGAGCACCGCACGAAATCAAGGCCAAAAGGGAAACGCACGGATGAAATAGCCTCAATCATTGAGGAGAAGCTTTCTGCCACTTGGTCGCCCGAGCAAATTGCGAACACGGTCGCAAAGCACAAAGTCAGCTTCAAAACGATTTACAACTGGATCTATAACGGAAGCTTGCACGGCATGGATATCCATGTGCTTCGCCATAAAGGAAAGCGTAAAAAAGCGGATAAACGCAGTCAATTCTCAATGGGAATGCCGATTTCAGAACGTCCGAAAGAGGTAGCTCATCGCCAAGTGTTCGGCCATTGGGAACTGGACACCATGGTATCCAGTCGTGGGGGAAGCCGTGGCTGTTTCGCCACATTTGTAGAGCGCAAGAGCCGTCTTTACACAGCACTATTGATTCCGGATAGGACAGCCACTTCTATGCAGGCGGCAATCACTCAGCTCTACCGTTCTCTTCCGAAAGGAGCCTTTCAAACCGGAACGACCGACAGAGGTAAGGAGTTTGCTTGCGCCAGCAAGGTGCAAGCAGAATTGGGGCTACCACTCTATTTTGCCGATGCCTATTCTTCTTGGCAAAGGGGTAGCAATGAAAACGCTAACGGCTTGCTTCGTGAGTTCTATCCTAAGAAAACGGACCTAGCTAACGTGACTCAGCAGGAGCTTGTTCACAATCTTTTCCTCATCAACAACAGACCAAGGAAATGCCTTGGCTGGAAATCGCCAATTCAAGTCTTTCTACACGAAGTGGCGCGCTTGACTTGACAATCCATCTTATCTATAAGTAATTTCCACATCTTGTTATATGAAATTGCCATGTTTCGACCTCCAGACTTGTCCAGTATTTTTCTATCATAGCATAAAATCATGGAACATTTCAAAAAAAATTCACAAATATATGCGAACGGGTGCGTTTTTCCTCCAACTTTTGTACAGCCCCATGTTTATTGGACATGTACAAAAAAAGCCCTGCCGAAGTAGGTATATAAAGTTTTAATGCATTAGGCAGAGAAGCGCCGCGCCAGCGGCGCTTCTCCCGTTTTAAGCTGGATACGCTCGTGGTTGTAGAAATATATGAAGGCGGAAA
>JAQWCP010000211.1 GCA_028705905.1 Oscillospiraceae bacterium | reverse complement strand
TATGATACAATAAAATATAATATGATTTCAAAAAGCGGGTGATCTGTTGAAAATCCAAGCGTCTGCAGAAAATTACCTGGAAACCATCCTCATGTTGCAGCAGCGCAAAGGTGTTGTGCGTTCCATCGACATTGCCAACGAACTGGACTTTTCCAAACCGAGCGTCAGTGTGGCTATGAAGAATTTACGGGAAAACGGGTATATTGCAATTGCCGCCGAAGGACATATCACACTTTTAGACAAAGGCCGTGAAATTGCAGAAAAAATGTATGAGCGTCATACTCTCCTCTCTGCGTGGCTGGAGCGTCTGGGGGTCGACCCGAACATTGCGGTGGAAGATGCCTGTCGTATAGAGCATGTCATCAGCACGGAAAGTTTTGATGCCATTAAACGGCATGTAGAACGCCGAAAATAACAGTAAAAATCAGCGCGAGAGCGATTGCTCTCGCGCTGATTTTTTAACGATCCGCCGAACAAAAACTTCTGGAGGGATCCTGTTGGGTTTATCTGTGACCGCTCACCCATCTGCCAGCAAACATTCCGTTGGTGAATTGACTGTTGGTAGTGTTACTAGCGTTTTGAATCAATTCCGACCGGCGTTTTCGTTTGAAAATTTCCGGCATTTATAATATCAAAACCATATGATCCATCATACTGTAGTATGAGATAAAGTTTATGCTGCTTTATAAGTCCATTTTACTATAGAGAAAATCGGGCACGAGGAACAACCCTCGACAGCAGTCCAGCGCAGAGGCGCAATTCTTTCTTTGAAGCCAAGCTTCAAGGAGTAAATCTGCACCTCCTGCCGCTACAGACTCATTATCCCACAGGACTTGTGGAACAACAAGGTTCTATACGGTGTCCTTACCAAAATCACCGCAAATATACTATACGAGGAGTATTATAAGGTTTGATGAATAATAAAGATGGTTACATGAAGATGAACATCATCAATGGTTCAAACCAACAGCGTATTCCGACGTATCCTCCTGGTTGGTGTGGCAATGCAAACACGATCCGACCACATGATGTTCAAGCTCCTCCCAAATCACAAGAAGTTACTCCAATTTCGCCCGATGCTAATCTTGTAGAAGACCTGCCCGGCCCACAAGAGACTCCCGGGCCAAAGCATCCGCAGGAGATTCCAACCCCCTCTGGTTTGCAAAGAGTCCCGGGGTTAGACGCCTACCCACGACCTTATATGTATTCAAAAGCTGGCGGGGTTCTTCGTTCTATCGGTTTTAACCGATATGAAGGTACCCATAATCCACAAAAACTCCAAGGTTCTCCCGATGCACGTAACACCGCCGGAACAGGTTGTTTTCCATCCTTTTCGTATATTTATTCTACTGATGATCAAGTAGTTATGAATCATGCAGCGATTGTTTTTCATTCGCCCTCAAATGAAAGTCCCATAGCGTTTACCACCGGTACTCCAATGATAAAGCTTGCAGCTTTAGGCAGCTATTATATTAGTTTTCTAATATCTTCAGCTACTGACTGCGGAGGAGAATGGGCCATTGCTGTTAATCATGCAATAAGCACCTCTCTTTTGTATCATAATACAAACGGATTTTCACAAATTCACGGGGAAGCCATCATAAATGTAACAACCATACCAACAGAAATAACCATTGTTAATCTCAGTGGTGTGGACATGAAGCTATCAAATGGTCTCTCAAGTGGGGAGAAATTAAATACTACGGTTAGTGCTTCTGTCACTATTTTAAAGTTGAATTAGTATATGATTTGCTGAACTTCATTTCGATTCACTGGATCAAAGGAGGACAATAATGGAAAATCAAGAAAGTAGTAATCACTTTCCGGTTGAACAGGCTGTTAACAAAAATATCGTAGAAGAAATGAAAGTTTTAAATGATAAATTGAATGATTCTAAATATGAAATTTTTAGTAAAAGTACATTTTGGCACAAACAGTTATCAAATAATAAAGAATTCAATATTGAATCCCTACTGAAAGAAATTTCCGAGCAGCTTTTAAAAATAGAAACCAAGTTGTCTAAAATTGAACTCTCGTTGGAGAAACAAAAGAACGATTAACACATTTCTTAGAATTGCGTATCTGATGGATGATGCAGGTCTGAATGAGGCCATCCCGAATTTTGTGTAACCCTCCGGTATGGTGCTTTTATTACACACCATACCGGAGGGTTTATATTGTGGCAAAAAAGATCTCAGCCCGAAAAAATGGGTGTCGTGCAAAAATGTGAAAGCTGTTGCAGGCAGACAACATCAGCAGCAATCCACGGATTCTGGCACTCTGCTCCATTTCTTCTGTGCCACGATTTCTTCTTTCCATAAAGTAAAACCTCCATTGTGGGTAGACTCTAGTCTACACCACAATGAAGGTTTACACAAAATCCAGAACAGTCATTAAAAAATTGCTTGCCCCAAGTCTCTGGGTTTGCATAGCAATATTTTTGCCTATCTCATGGTTCTACATAGTTCAATTTTGGTTATCGTTATCCTTGCTTATACTTTAGTCCCCACAAGAACCGATGTCATGACCTTGTGCAAATTCTTGTGATACAGTAATATTCCCCAGCTCACCAACACCAGGATATGGTTTAATAGCTGACACCAAAAGATTTTCATGTTTCCACAGTTTGTCGATTAACTGATAATCGATTTCCAAAACACAGTCGTTAAGCTCTGGAACCACTCTAACGGCTTCAATAATGATTACTTTACAGGAACCGTCTATAACAGCTAATTCGTTCCTGAATTGATTTAATCCTGTCGTGTTATTGGGGTAAAATACACCGCTGGGGAACCTGGCAAATTCATACCAGAAACAACTGACAGTATCTGACGGGGTTACAACAGCCAAGGTGCCGGAGCCATACCTTAGAACAACTTCAAACTCTACATTATTGATAATACGGTCGCAACCAGTCCCCGGGCTAAGCTGTTCATCTGCGCACAAAACCCTCCAGCTTTGAATCTGAGGCGCTCCATCAGGCAAAAAGCCTCCGCGGCATCCCGCCCGCCCATCAGGATTGCATGGAATGACCTGTCTGAGTGTTCTTGTCCTAGCACATATATCGCGAACGTCTTCAACACAGATATCGTGACATTCACAAACCGCAGACTGCGCTCGGTATCCAAATGCTGTTCTTTTGGCAGGGTCTGTAAAAATAGTACAGCACTCCCCACAATTGGGCTGTAATCCGGTTGCACATGTTGGACATGTTGGGGTTGCCTGATCAACTACTATATTTTCTGTCATAATCAGATATCCTCTCGAATAATTCTATAAATTTAGAAGCCTTGCCTCTGTTGCATTATATGAATGACTGACTGGATTGTTACTTATGACAAAATTCTTTACACACACCACCCTGGGCCTCAATAAAAATTATCTGACCATCCTGCACCATCTGCGTTAAAAGGGCAGTCTCCTCTAATATGTGGGTAAGGGGATCTTCCTTCCGCATTTCATTGCAAGGTTTCCATCACTATTTTTATTGACACTACCGACACCATCACCAGAGAAAGGGTGATGGCGTGAAAAATGTCTGCACCACCCAACGCGGAATTACCACAAAAGAAAAAGCCTCCAATCGTAGTATTCATCCTACAACCGGAGACTCTCTGTTTAATATTTAATATGGCTTTGCCGCCATCATCTCTCCATAGAGCCGCACATAACTCTCATGGCGATTTTTGGGAATAACACCGTTTGCAACTGCTGCCAAAACAGCGCATCCTTTTTCCTTGATGTGGGAACATCCTGTAAATTGGCATTCTCCCAAATACGGCGCAAATTCACGAAATGCAAATTGCAATTGATCTGCTTGACATTGGGCATATTGCACCGCATCAAATGAAGAAAAGCCTGGCGTATCTGCAATGACAATATCTTCG
>JAQWCP010000210.1 GCA_028705905.1 Oscillospiraceae bacterium | reverse complement strand
GGCATATTTTTTGGAAAGGTGGGGGCGGCGGCCTGCTTCCTCGCGGCCCAAGGAGGGCATGTGTGGAACGTGGATCCAGAGACCGCTGCTGCCACCGACCTTGGGACACTCACGGACAACGAAACCTTTTTCTTCCCCTTTGGGGGGAAGGTATATTTGTTAAACGGAACGGAGTACCTCTCCTGGAGCGGGACGGGGACGCTCCAGACGGTGGCAGGGTATGTGCCGCTCATCACCATATCTACGCCGCCGGAGGGAGGCGGAACACTTTTAGAGCCGCTGAATTTGCTCACCGGGGCCAAGCGGCAGCAGTTTTCCCCCGATGGGACGGCCACCACCTTTCAGCTGGGAGAAACGGGTGTGGGCAGCGTGGACCGGGTGACGGCCACAGACGGCAGCACCCTGCCCGGCTACACCGTGGATATTGCCGCCGGGACGGTGACCTTTGAAACGGCTCCCACCCTAGGGGTAAACACCATCGAGATCCAGTGGACAAAGGGGGACGGGGAGCGGGGCCAGGTTTGCGCCATGCGGTATGCCGAATGCTTCAACGGCGCTTCTGACACGCGGGTGTTCCTCTACGGTGACGGGACAAGCGACACGCTTTATTCCGGCTTGACCGAGACGGGAATGCCCACGGCGGAATATTTTCCCGCCTTAAATGTTCTCTCGGTGGATCGGCAGAACACCCCTGTCACGGGACTGATCCGCCACGGGGCGCGGCTTTTGGCCTTTAAACCGGATGGGGCGTTTGCCATCGAGTACGACACCCTGACACTGGAAGACGGCAGCGTGATCTCCGCCTTTTACGTCACCACCCTCAACCGAGAGGTGGGCAACGAGGCACCGGGGCAGGTGCGGCTTTTGCTAAACTGGCCCTACACGCTGAAAGGGTGTGGGATCTACCGTTGGGTTTCTGTGGACAGCGTACAGGACGAGCGCAGCGCCGTCCGGGTGTCTGATCGGGTGGAGGAGACCCTTTCGTCTTTCGATTGGGAAAGCGTCTCTGCTTTTGACGACGGTGACAGCCAGGAATATTATCTCTTTTCCGGCAACGAGTGCCTGGTGTACCACTATGGGCTGGACGTCTGGTATCGTTATGATGGACTGTGGATCACGGCGGCCCAGCGGGCCGGGGGGAAGCTCTATTTCGGGACGGCGGACGGGCGCATTCTCCACGTGTCCCGCCAGTACCGAAGCGACGACGAAGCGCCCATTGACGCCCTGTGGGAGAGCGGCGCTATGGACTTTGGCGCAGGTGCGCGGCGGGTGCATCTTCTGCCGCTTACCATCGCCATGCAGCCGGAATCATCTGCCCGGGCGACGGTGACACTGCGCAGTAATCGCCGGGGTGTCTACCGCAGCCGGGTGATTGCCTATTCCTACTGCACCTTTGTCCATGTAAATTTTACACACTTTTCTTTTCATTTGAACCAGAGACCACAGAAGCAGCGGCTGCGCATCCCGGCGCGGGGCGCGGTTTATGACCAATTGGTGATCGAGAGCTGTTCCGGCTCGGCCACCGCCACCATTTTAGAGGCACGGCTGGAGGCGCAGCTGGGCAACGCACTACACTGAGGAACGTGTTTGAATGGCGCGGCCGGATGGCCTGCGACATGGGACATGGAGGAGGTTTTTATGGCAATTGCATCGTTTACTTACGATATGAACATCATTTCTGCCTTGGCGGACGAACCAAATGACGTGGGCGGGCTCACCGCCGGGGAATTGAAGGCAAAATTTGACGAAGGGGGTCTTGCCCTTAAAACATACGTCAACGACACGCTTCTGCCGGGTGTCACGACGGACATCAACGCCGCCCTGCTACAGGCCGCCATTGGCCAGGTACCGGGGATGACGGTGATCGTCCCACTGGGAGAGACCGTCCCCATCCCCCAGCGAACGGCGGGGGCGATCTATTGGAGCGTGACAGAGCATGTTACCCCCGGGGCGGGGCAATAAGGAGGAAGTATGGCGGTATATAAGATGAATCTGGAGGATGCGCTGGGCAATGCATATCTCCCTGCCCTGACGGCGGGGGATGTGTCTATCCTGGATGCCACGGCCCAGACGTTAGAAGCGGCGGTTCCCACGGTGGACGGCGGTCTGCTGCAAGTGGACAGGCGGGCCAAAGCGGGACTGATGCGGGAGGTGATTGAAACCAGCGGCACCTGGACGCCCCCGGACAACTTGACCGTACCCAAGATCCGCGTGCTGCTGGCGGGCGGCGGTGGTGGCGGGGCCCTTGGCGGCGGCGGTGGTGGAGGCTATGTGCTGGATGAGATGATGGAAATTGACCCCGCCGCCACCTACCCGGTGATCATCGGAGCGGGAGGCGCCGCAGGTACCAGCGGGGCCGGCGGAGACGGCAGCGCCACCAGCTTTGCAACCATCACAGTCCTGGGCGGTTCCGGGGCAACCGCAACAAGCGGCGGAAACGGCTACAGCGGTGGGGGCGGTTCCGGGAAATGCCCCGGTGGCAATGGCACTGTGGGTGGGGGCGGCGGCGGCGGCGCCGGAACGGACAACGCGGGCTATGGGGGTTCCGGCGGGACATATGGCGGCGGGGGCGGAGGCGGCGGCACCGCCCCGGGGGGCTCCGGCGGGGCATATGGCGGCGACGGTGGAAGCGGAAAGGCATTTTCCGGCATCATAACAGGCAGCAGCAACCCCGGCGGCGTGGGCACCGCCCTGCGTGGGACCCACAGTGCCAACGATGCCTATTACTATACCGACAGAATAAAAACGGGTGCGCCTGGCGGTGTCTTTACCTTTACCCATTTAAACAACGCCAACATGTCTGGATGCATGGCAGGAGCCAGCGGGGGTGGCTATGGCGGCTCTGGAGGCACCGTTACGGACTATTCAAAAGCGAGCGGCAGTGTGATTTACACGGCTGGTTCCGGCGGCGGGGGGTATTATGCCCCTGGCGGTCCCGCGCCCGAGGAGGTGATCCGTACCAGCGCTTCCAAGTATAGTGGAGGTTCTGGTGGGGGCGGATATGGTGCCGCAGGCATTGGCGGCGCTGGCAGCTACGCAAACAGCGGATCACATGGCGGCGGTGGCGGCGGCGGATCTTTGGGCGACGGAGGGAAAGGATCTTGCCTGCCAACATCAACAAGCGAAATTCAACTGGCTACATCCGGCACATATGGCGGTGGCGGCGGAGGCGGTACATACGCCGCACCAGGCAGCAATGGGGTTGTGATCCTGTTTTATTATATAAACGAGTGACAACAGGGTGGCCTTCCAGACCGAAGGGATCCGGGAGTCCGCCCGGGAAAGGGAGAGCATATGCAATATGCGAGAATTGAGGATGGCGTGGTGCAGGACGTCATTCTTATGGAAAACGAAGAAACCCTGCAAGCGCTGGTTTTGCTGGGGGCGTTTCCGGAACACGTTCTATTTGTCCCCTGCCCGGAGGGGTACAGCTTGGGAGATTTGTATGAGGCGGGGGAATTCACCAGAAAGGACGGCAGCACAGTCCCCGGCCTTTTGCCAAGCCCGGAAAAGGCCCCCTCCGTGGAGGACGATTTACTTTCCATTGCCGTTGACCACGAATACCGCCTGGCGCTCTTGGAGCTGGGGGTTGTGAATTAGACAGACCTGACTCAATTGGAACGGGGAGCGTGAACAGGAGCATCCGTTGCCGGAAGAGAAGGGGAGAACAGATGTGCAGCAAAACGGCACATCTGGGACATTGACAGCATTGCGAAAGAGAACCGCGCCCGGACGGATGTGACGAAGGAACAAAAAGCCTTTGACGCCGTCATCGAGGGCGTGAGAACAAGGAGAAGGGAGAGAGGAAATTGCTATATCGCACGCTATTAAAACTCATTGAACGAGGCATGACAGAAGGACTTTCAGAGAAAATCGACATCTTTTTTGCCGTT
>JAQWCP010000209.1 GCA_028705905.1 Oscillospiraceae bacterium | reverse complement strand
GAACAACCACCTTGGGGATGGTTTCCATGGCTTTGGCATATTCCGAAAGGAATCCACCATCAACGGCAATATCGAATATTGCTGATGCTGTATCCTCCTTGCTCTGCTGCTTGTGTTCTTGCTCGTAATCGCGCTCAAATACTATGTTATCCATCTTACCACCGCAATTCTGTGTTTACTCTCCATTCGATTGTCATTGCCATTCTGATATTAGCTTCGACAATAAGGACAGCATCATTGTTTTACAAAGTCACTATTCTTTTCAAAAAATGCAAAGTCCGCCGGCGCATCTTCGGTCCATAGTTTCTCGACATTGAGGTTCACGCGCTCCAAGGCAACCCGTGCGTTGGTCATAGCGCAGAAGTCCCTTTTGAAATCCTTATTGCTTTTACTATGCGTCAAATCAGATGTGCTTCTCAGGTCTGAGCAGCGGACAAGCTCGTCCTCAAAGTTCAAGACCTGTGGCAGAAAAACAACCTTGATTTTTGAGCAATACTTGCCCAATCTTCTGATATTCTCCTTCAGGCAATCCGTAAGAGGTATGTCAGTATCAAAGACAAGCGCAACCGTTGTGCCCGGTTGAATGGTGATGAGCTGTGAGTTGGAAAGATTATTCTGGATGACATTGAAGACCTTTACACGCCCTGGGTGAATCTTCGGTGGTTGTTCCTTCAGGGCGTTCAGCAATTTCTCCTCGCATCGGCCTTCGACAAAATAGATACAGTTATTCTTCATCGTCAGCCCCCTTTTCAAGCGCGTCAAGGGCGGACTCGTCAGGGAGGGATGAGAAGACGTCGTTCTCAACGGCGCAGCGGATAGAATCGCTGTTTCGCTTTAAAATATCGGATGCATAGGTCACAGATACTCTGTAATCGTCCTCTTGCTTCTTCCGCAGGAAGGCAAAGCAATGCTTCGGGATGTTTAAGTCGAGCATATCTGTGTTGTGAGTTGTGAAGATAAGCTGCTCGTTGCTATCCAAGTGTTCGAGCATCAACCCAAAGATGCGCTTTTCAATATCGCTTTGGATATAGGAGAAATGTTCATCACAGTAATAAAAGCCGTTACGCTCTGCAATGAGGATAGCAAGGAAGAAGGAAATATCAACGCCCTCTGCCGTGCCGCTTGAAAGAGACTCGCGGTTCAAGAGCTTGCCGTCTTGGATAATTATCTCTTCGGAATTACGTCGTATGATAAACGAGTTACGCAAATCCTTCGAGATGCGCACATCAGTCAGTGTAGGATCAAGTGTACCGATAACGGCTTTCAGGGTCTTCAACACAGTGTTCCGATTAACCTTAGTTACCTTTGGTGTTGGCTTTATGTCCGGGCAAGAAAAAGTGAAATCAAGCTTGCCGACCATTTTGCCGAGTTTAGCATAGTCCCCCGCAATTACTTTATTTTGGTCAATCAGCTTCTCAACGCACATCTCATAGGAGTCTTTCGGCCCAATAGCAGTTGACGAATACTCAATGGTGATTTCGCTTCCAGGGTCACCATCGTATGGATAATGCCCTCCGATCTTGCCACTTACACGATGAAGCGTAAACCCATTGTTCACAAAGTCAATTTGGAAAGAGCCATTACACCCGACCGGCGCCATTGATGCAAGAGTCGAAGTGTCCCCGGTGTTGATAAAGCTGATAATGTTGAGCAGCGCCTTTCCAAGACTCGTCTTGCCGGTGGCATTTGCACCCATGAGGATAACAGCTTTTTTATAGCGAAAGTTGGGCCGCCCCGCGACATGTTCATTCTCTATGATAGAATTGACAATCTTCTTCGGATAAGAGAACGCTATGTTAAAATCCTTGAAGCCATAGAGGTTATTCAGTTTTACATCCAATATAATCATGGCAGCCTCCGCATATTAGTTCGTTGTTTACGAAGTAATTATACCACATCTTTCGAGAATTACAACAGCCAGAACAAAATAATCTGTAGTTCCGCCTACTGTGTGCTTACGCATATTCTCAAGCTGCTGTTTCCGAGAACCTCAAAGAGGGAATAAATGAAGAGCCAATGCCCAAAGCATTGGCTCTTCACGATCATGAAACAGGTATGTCCAGCCCGGAGTGGTGCATCAGCCGATTTCCCAGACGAAGGTCACTGTATCGCTTACATCAATGTCGTCGGGCTCAATATCAATATTGCTCCCACACGGAGCTTCTGCATGGCAGCGATCCGCCACTTCGTACTGTGTGGGAGAATACAAATGCAGTTCGCCCCAGTTGTAATCGATGGTGATAAGCTGCCCCAGGGCGACCCCGGCAGCGCTTGCAAGGATTTCGGCTTTGGCTTTTGCGTTCTCGGTCGCATTTTGGAGAAGCTGAGTAGATATGGCATCCTTGTCCTTGACCGTGAACTGTACAGAGAACTCCGGTTCCGCAAGACACTTTGCAAGAGCAGAGAAAGTCTGCGCCAACCGTTCCATGTCGAAGTCGAACTCAAGCTTCAAGGCGTGATTGCAGACGTATCCGTCAAACCACCTTTTGTAGTTTCCCTTGCTGTCGCGTTCACTTTGATACTCGGGCTGTACGTTGAAATTCGAGGTTTTGAGATCGTCGCGCTGAAAACCGACTCCAACAATGGCTTTGCGCAGATTATCCAATTGCTCTGCGGCCATACTCATCATCTTTTCGTAGTCCATGTCTTTTGCTTTCAGCGACATGGATAGCACTATGTAGTCAGGCTTTGCGCTGACCTTGCCAATACCTTTTACGGTTATAGTTCTGTTCATCCTGTAGCCTCCTTGTGGCGTTCACTATATTTGGAGTACATCTCCTTGATCAAGCAGGTATCGGCGGCGATCCTGCAGCCTTCAATTTTAACCTTCGTTCCCTTGCGCGGGTTCTGGCTCGTTCGCGTTTCTCAGCCTTCTCCTCTTCTTCAAGCTGTGCAAGCTCTTCCTCCCAGCGTTTGCGTTCCGTATTAATAAAGCAGTCAATGCAAGGCTCGACAGAATCGTATCGATCCCGGCTGTAGCCCTCCAGCCTCAACCCGAGCTCGTCCAGAGCCTCCACCATTTCCCGAAACATCATTCGAGAAAACGGATTGAGGTCGTTGAAATAGAGGACGTCCTTCTCAAGCAATTGCCCTATGAATTCAATACCGGTCTTTTTTAATTGCTTGTATGTGAAGACGCGAAGCTCCAGTTCTTCAATTTCCCATTCAACAATGTTATCAGGGCGATTTAGATAATGCTGATACATCTTTTACTCCTTTTCAGATACACAAAATGAAGCATCACGCAGTCCGGCGTTCAACGAACCAGCGTCCAATGTTGTTCCCACACAGGGAAGCATTACGTTCAAAGAACAGATAGCTGTGATGACCTTCGATTTCTATCGTGTATCGGTCGCCTTGGCCCCCAGCCTTCAAAGCGGGAGCCTGCCGTATATCTATGACACGGTCTATCGGATAAACGGTTCCGTCCTCCCAAGTCAGCGACGTTGGGATCAGTGTTCCCTCGGCATCAAACTCTGCGGATACTGGCACATAAACCTTTGTGTTCATAGCACCACCTCAAATGCACTCCGTATTAGCTTTTCAAGAATGTGCTGTTCAGATCCTGCGGCAGATTATACCTATAACCGCGCTGAATCATGCTGAACAGCTTAAACGCCATGAGGTCAGGACTCACATAGAGCGCCTTGCAAATATGAAAATAATCCATATCCTCCTGCGCCGTGAGTTCCTCGACATCCTCGTCAGAAATGAGAAAATCAGCAGTAAACAGGTTCGCCTGGTATTCCTTTTGAGACACCATGTCATATTCATCAGCAGATTCACGCCTGCCAGCTTTGCTTCATGCTCAATTGCAGCCCAATCGTAAGCCGTCATAATAATGATCGTAACGTCAGGGCCGACAATTTTCCGAATTTGTCTTGCGGTTTCAAT
>JAQWCP010000208.1 GCA_028705905.1 Oscillospiraceae bacterium | reverse complement strand
AGGCCAAGTGGACGGCATCTCCGGAAATGTTGATTTGAATTTATGCTTCATTGATTTTTAATATCATTGCCGCACAGAGCGATGAAATGAAACCATATCAAAACTTGCATGTCTGGAGGCGCTTTCATGAGAATGAAAAGAAACTGGGTTCTCCCCATCATTGTCTTTTTCCTTTTGGTCACCATGTTGTCCGGCCTGTATCTCTCAATGACACAGGAGGCAGTTGCACAGAACCGGAAGCGATATGAATATATTGCAAAAAACCAATCCAATATCATCCGAGACTACTTTGATGTCATCATGGCCCGTGCATACACTTTGGGTGCATTGATCACAGGAAGCAATGGAGATGTGGCTATATTTGATCAGGCAGCAGAACAAATCTATCTGGAAACATTGAATCATACAGGCGTCCCTTTAAAAAACATTGCGATCGCCCCCAATGGCGTGGTAGAAAAGGTTTACCCCATGGATGGAAACGAGGAGCTTATTGGCTTCGATTTTATGGACGAGAGCAAAGTCGGAAATGAAGAAGCCATCGCTGCCTACCGCCAAGACAAATTGCTGGTAACCGACCCTTTTAAATTGGTGCAAGGAGGCGTAGGGATGGCCGGCCGACTTCCCGTATTTCTTGCCCAAAATAATACATCTGAATTCTGGGGTTTGGTTACCGTTACGCTGGGTTTTGATGCGTTCCTCAAACACTTTGAACTGGATTCCCTGTCCAAAGCAGGTGTCAATTATGAATTGTGGTATGAAAATGATGCCGGGCAACATGTCACTCTGGCTGCTTCTCCAAATGCAACTGTGGATCCTGTCCACCATTCCTTTTCCCTCCTCAATCTCAAATGGCACATTGACGTTTCTCCTTCCAACGGTTGGACAGGATTCCTGGAGATAGCGGTTGCGCTGTCCATCATCCTAGGTGTTTCTCTTCTTATCGCTCTTCTGTTACTGGATCAAGCGCACATCAAACAGACAAATAAGAAACTAGAACGATTGGTACACCTGGACAGTTTGACCTCTTCCTATTCCAGGCACTATGTCAATACGGTTCTAGTCAACCAACGCAACGGGCGCTGGAATGACCCAAATTCCAAATATTCCTTGGTCATTATTGATATTGACCATTTTAAAAACATCAATGACACATATGGCCATGAGGTGGGTGACCGTGCCATCGTAGCCATCGCTCAGCTGCTGGAGGACAACAGTAAATCAGAAAACGGAGACTGCGTCATTCGCCATGGCGGCGATGAATTCATCGTACTGTTTAACAATGTATCTCGGGAACGATTTGAGAAAAAACTGAGGGCCATTGCAAGGGGTGCTGAAAACATCCATTTCACCGACTATCCAGATCTCCATCTCACGGTGAGCATGGGCGGCGATTATTATATCAGTCCGGAGCAATCTTTATACTATGATATGGTGCGTCGTGCGGACAAAAATTTATACTTTTCCAAAGAATGCGGGCGAAATCAATTTGTATTGTAATCCACCTTGGTATCGATCTGCTTTCACCTGTTTTTGTAAGAGAAGGCCCGAGGCAGTTGCCTCGGGCCTTCTCTTATACATCATTTTCCCTTTCGAACAACAGGTCGGATCGGATGGCGGCGGCCAAATCTGGAACAGTGCCAGGCTCGTATCTCTCCAAATCATCCAATGTCCAGATCAGCGCGCCAATCTGCGCCATATCAAACAAATTGGCCTGCTGAATTTGCTCTGTTTGGGATGAGGTGCATTCCGATAAAACCACCACATTATAATCCAGCGCATTTGCGTCATAGCATGTGGTGCGAATACAATTGGGTGTTGTGGTTCCGGCTAAAATCACCGTGCGCACGCCCAAACGGCGCAAAATCAAATCCAGCTCGGTTTGGAAAAAGGCACTGTATCGAGGTTTGATGAGCGTATAATCCCCCGGCTGAGGCAGAAGCCCCTCCGGCTCCTGTGCGCCCCAGGAACCCGGACACATGCTGCGCCCACCCTTCACCCAGCTTTCATAACGGGTGCATTCCACATCACTCCCATCGGCACGATAGTGGCGTTTGATGAAAAAAATGGGGATCTGTTTTCTTCTAGCAATTTGAATGGCCTTCTCACATGCCGGGATGGTTGCCATGGCCCCTTTGATATAATGGATGGAATTTGGGCTGAGGAAACCATACTCCATATCGATGAGAAGAAACGCGGATTTTGTCGGATTCCTCACAAAAACCCCCCTTCTCGTTTGTTCCAAGCACTGCAACCCCGCTTCTCCATGCGGTGGGTTCTCTTCCCTGCCTCTTCCTGTCTAGACCACAATCAACTCATAGTCTCGGACACCAAGCCCAATCTTCTCCGCGTGATCCAGGCAACTGCGCCACTCAGACTCTGGCGTGGAGTTGGTGAAATGATCATGGTGGTTCACAAAATCAGGCCGCTTCATATTTTCGGCCAACTGGCTGCCCGGGATTGGCGCTGCCTGAAGGCACGCGTCCACACACGCCTGATCCAGCGCCAACGGATCGAAAGAAGCAAACATCCCAAGGTTGGGCAAAATGGGTACGTCGTTTTCCCCATGGCAGTCGCAGTTGGGAGACACATCCACCACAAGGGAGATATGGAAATTTGGCCGTCCATCCACCACAGCTTTGGCATATTCCGCCATGCGGCGATTTAACACTTCATTGGCGTTGTCATTTTTAAACATAATGGCATCAAAATTGCATGCGCCCAAGCAACGCCCACAACCCACACAGTTTTCCTGATTGACCTGCATTTTGTGCGTTGTTTCGTTGAAGTACAGCGCATCATTGGCGCACTCCTTTTGACACCGGCGGCATCCCTTGCATTTTTTCTCCCGAATGCGGGGTTTGCCACTGCTATGCTGATCCTTCTTTCCAGCACGGGATCCACAACCCATACCGATGTTTTTGATGGCCCCGCCAAATCCCGTCATTTCGTGCCCCTTGAAATGTGTCAGGCTGATAAACACGTCTGCGTCCATAATGGCACGGCCAATTTTGGCCTCTTTTACAAGCTCTCCTCCCACTACCGGAACCGCAACGTCGTCCGTCCCTTTCAAACCATCGCCAATGAGAATTGGACACCCCACTGTAAGAGGAGTAAATCCGTTCTCCCACGCACACTCCAAATGTTCTAACGCATTTTTTCTGCTACCGGGATACATGGTATTGCAATCAGTGAGAAATGGCTTGCCGCCCAACTCCTTTACCACGTCGGCCACTGCCTTTGCATAATTTGGCCGCAGATAACTGACATTACCCAGTTCGCCAAAATGCAGTTTAATGGCAACAAATTTCCCGTCCATGTCAATCTGTCCAATGCCAGCTTTCTGAATCAGCTTTTTCAACTTGGTTGGAAGCCCGTCCCCAAAGGCCACGGTATGAAAATCCGAAAAATAAACTTTGGCTTTTTCCATGGTGCATTCACTCCTTTTTACAGTCTTTTCCAGTCATATCCCTTTGAAATTTTCAGCTCATGCTTTCTTTCATTATAAGTGCCGGCCGAAACCGCCGTCAAGCATTTGAACTATTAATTCCCCTTTTATTCTTAACCTCGCAAAAAGAATCCATCCATCCTTCCTCCCTTTGGAGGAAGGATGGATGGATTCTTTTTGGCCGTAAAATGTAACTTTCCATTGGCAATATAATCATACTTTCTGAATTTCGGCTCATAAGCATAAGCGCGAGGTCCGCTTTTCTTTCTCATAACGATCCCATTGTTTTTGCTCATCTTTTGTTAACACATGAGGGGTCTGATCCTTACTCCCTAATACTTCAAAGTGGACATGCTCACCACGTATTTGAACTGATAGGTCATTATTACTACTACCACCTAAATAAGCTCCACAGCGAAATCGCATCATACGACATCTGTTCGAAAAACTTTCAGCTTAACGATTATGA
>JAQWCP010000012.1 GCA_028705905.1 Oscillospiraceae bacterium | reverse complement strand
CGGTGTTTTGGCCACTCTGGTGGGTGTGCTGCTCATTGCGCTTTTGTTTTCTTTGAATCACACCCAATATGCTACGCTATTGCCTCCGGCTCATGTATGTTGGTACCGACTTCCACGGGTGGCAGGTGCAGAAAAACGCTGTTTCTGTTGCGGAAACACTGGAAAAAGCCATTGCCGGCGTGGTTGGCCACCCGGTTCGTGTGGTTGGCTGCGGCCGGACCGATGCCGGCGTTCATGCCAAGGTCTATATTGCAAACTTTCATACCATCTCCCGCATCCCTTTGGATCGCCTGCCGCTGGCTGTCAATACACGTCTTCCCGAAAGCATCGTGGCCACAAAAGCCACGGAAGTTTCGGAAGAATTTAATGCAATCGGCTCTTGCGTTCAAAAAGAGTACACATATTTGATCTATAATTCTCGTATACGAAATGCGTTTTATATCAATCGCGCTTATTTTTGTCCCAAGCAATTGGACCATGGGCGCATGGCGGAAGCCGCCGTCCACTTTGAAGGCACCCACGATTTTGCCGCCGTCCGCTCGGTGGGGACGGATGTGCGCTCCACTGTGCGCACCGTACACCGTTGTCATGTGCAGCGCACCGGCGACTTGATCTCTGTTTCCATTTGCGCAAATGGATTTCTTTATAATATGGCGCGGGCCATCACAGGCACGTTGGTCTATGTGGGGCTGGGGAAACTCTCCCCCGACGCCATCCCCGGGCTTTTGCTTGGGCGCGACCGAACTGCCGCCGGCCCCACGTTGCCGCCAGGCGGGCTCTATCTCACCCGCCTTTGGTATCGAGAAGACGTGGGGGTAGACCAGATCGATTCTGTATAAGTATTGTTTCTTTTCATCACTTGCCCCAGGTAGGATAGGAGGCCTCCCAATGCCCACAAAATCACCAGATTCCCGCTCTGTTGCCGGAACGAATCCACCCAAAAAAAAGAAAAAACGGCGCAGACGCAGCGTCCTGTTCCGCATTGTTTCTTTCCTTGTTATGCTGGTCTTGGTCCTTGCCGCCATTGTCGTTGTGGTGTTCCGAGATCAGCTCAATATTGACGCCTTACGCCGCGCTGTGGCCTATCGCCAGATGGAACGAACGGAATCGGGCCAATGTACCGAATTCCAATATGAAAAAGACACCAGCAATCAATTTGCCAGTTACCAAAACGGTCTGTTGATCGCCTCTACCACGGGCATCACCTTGTTCGATCAGAGCGGCCAAGTGCGGTTTTCTGAAAAAACAATGATGTCTTCTCCCATTATCTGTACATCGGACACCACCGCGCTGGTCTATGATGTGGGCGGTTCCCGGCTGATCACGTTTTCCGGTATGAAAGCCGGCCTTTCCCTTACCCTGGAGAACGGGTTGTCTTTTTTTTCGGCCAGTCTGAATGATAGTGGATATTTAACCACGGTTTCAAAAACTGCTGGATATAAAGCCGTTGTGAATGTGTATAATGAAAAGCAGGAACAAATTTTCCGTTGGAACTCTTCTTCCCACTTTGTCTCTGACGCAACTGTATTGAACGATTGTAAAACCATGGCCGCCATCACAGTGGGCCAGTCTAACGCACAATATCAAAGCACCGTGGTTCTCTATCGTTTAGACAGTGAAACGCCCTACGCCTCTCTGGATTTGGGCAACCATCTGGTGCTTTCTGTCAAGCCAATGGGGCAATTGCTCTGTGTTTTAACAGAGGATTCGTTGATATATGTAAATAACAAAGGGGAACTGGTCTCTACCTATTCATACCAAAATGAATCTCTCAGCGCCTTTTCCCTGGATGGCGACGGCTTTTCTGTGTTGAAGCTGGGGAAATACCAGGCCAGCAGTTTAGGGCAGCTTGCCACAATTGACACTTCCGGCAACGCCATCGCAACACTTCCTTTTTCGGAAAATGTGGTTTCTATGTCCGTTTCCGGGCGCTATATCGCAGTTCTTTTCTCCAATCACTTGGACATCTACGATAAACATTTTAACCTTTATGCAAGACTAGACGATACCGGCAGCACCCGAAAGGTGCTGATGCGGCCAGATGGGTCTGTTATGTGTGTTGACGCAGATGCCGCCTGGCTATACCTTCCTTGATGTTTCAATCGAATTTTTCTTGAAAGGGGGGCCAACATGACCCCGATCATCATTGACCTCATCTTACTGCTCATTTTGGTCCTGTTCATATCCACAGGCTTCCGGCGTGGTCTTGTATCGAGCCTGGCCGGCCTGCTGTCGTTTATCATCGCACTCTTGGGGGCCAACCTGCTGGCACGCGCATGTGCGCCAACGGTTGCCACTTGGATCGCCCCTTCCATCGAAACAGCCCTTGTGGAAAAGTTTCAAACGGCGCAAGACGATCAGGATCCGCTTCCTTCCGCCACACCCACGCCCGAAACATCCGAATCAGCCAACCTTCCTTCTTCGGGCAGCGAATCGGAGGGGGCGGCCACGGAGGACACAGGACTGTTTGCCATGCTCAAGCAGTTTGGGCTCTATGAACGCGTCGCGCAATATATTGCAGACGCCACAGAGCAGCAGACCACAGCGGCCAGCACCGGCATTGCAAAAGCGCTGTCCCTTTCCCTCGCCTTGCCAATCGCTTTCTGGGCGTTGTTTCTTGCGTTTTCCATCGTGCTGCGGATCGTCTTAGGCATCTTGATACGTGCCCTCAATCTCGTGGCGCGTCTGCCAGTTCTTCATCAGCTCAACCATGTAGGCGGCCTTCTCTTTGGCCTGATACAGGGGATCGTATTTCTGTTCCTCATTGCCTGGATTCTACATCTCTTTGCATTCCGGTTTCCGGAAAACACGGTGGAACAAACGGTTCTCTTGCGCTTGCTGTTACACTCCAATCCTTTTGCATTGCTCCCTGCATTGCCCCTTGAAATCCAAACGTAAGGAAGCGAAGCTATGACGATTCCAAATTTACTCTCCCTTTTCCGATTGGCCCTGGTTCCATTGTTCCCCATCGTTTTTTTTAGTCACACGCCTCACTCTCGGTTGTATGCCATCCTGATTTACGGGCTGGCTTCCTTCACCGATGTGCTTGATGGCTGTATCGCCCGGCGTTATCAAATGGTTTCCCGGCTGGGTCGTATCTTAGACCCGCTGGCCGACAAACTCATGGCATTCACGGTTCTCACGTGTATCGCCTGGGCCCGGATTATCCCTTTTTGGGCTGTGCTCATCTTTTTCTGCAAAGAAGCGTTGATGGGCTTGGGTGCGCTTACCTTGTACCAGAAGACAGAGGACGTTATGCCCTCCAACTGGCTTGGCAAGGGAGCGGGTGCAACATTTTTTATCATTTGTGTTTGTCTGATGTTGTTTCCGCAGATTCCACATGTTTGGGCAACGTTTCTAATCTGCATTGCCCTGGCACTCAATATTGCCGCCTTTCTCAACTATCTATGGATTTTTATCTTTAAAATGAACGAATCTAATGAATCATAAAAGGAGATTATGGTATGCAACCTCCCTTTTGTTCCCGTTGCAAAAAAAACTTAGCGGTCGTTTTCATCACAAAAACGGAAAATGGCCAACAAAAACACGAAGGTCTTTGCTTAAAATGCGCCAAAGAATTGGGCATCAAGCCAGTGGAAGATATGATGCAAAAGATGGGCATTTCAGAAGACGACCTGGATTCCATCAACAGTGAAATGATCGGTGCATTTGGCGGCGAGGAAGGCTTGGAAAGCCTTATGGAAATGGAAGAGGACGAGGAAGAAGATGCTGGAAAAACGGCTACCTTCCCATTCTTAAACAAGCTGTTCGGCGGTATGCAGGGTGAAGGCCAAAGCGAACCGACCTCCCCCCGGCCACCCGCACGGGAAAAGGAAACAGAAAAGAAAGAAAAAACGCAAAAACGAAAGTATCTGGATAATTATTGTATTTCCCTCACTCGAAAAGCACAGGAAGGCAAATTAGACACCGTAGTTGGCCGAAACGAAGAAATCCAACGGGTGATCCAAATTCTAAACCGTCGGCAGAAGAACAACCCCTGCCTCATCGGCGAACCAGGTGTGGGCAAAACTGCCATTGCCGAGGGGCTGGCCCAGCGCATTTATGAGGGCAATGTGCCGTACAAACTGCTGGACAAGGAAGTATATCTGCTGGATCTCACCGCCCTGGTGGCAGGGACCCAGTTCCGGGGCCAATTTGAGAGCAGGATGAAAGGTTTGATTGAAGAGATCAAGAAGCTGGGCAATATCATCCTTGTGATCGATGAAGTGCATAGCATTGTGGGTGCAGGTGACGCGGAAGGCTCCATGAACGCCGCCAACATCTTAAAACCAGCTCTTTCCCGCGGGGACATCCAGGTCATCGGCGCCACAACATTCGCAGAATACCGGAAACATATTGAAAAAGACTCGGCACTGGAGCGCCGATTCCAGCCAGTTACAGTCAACGAACCATCTGTCGAGCAGACGGTGGAGATTATCAATGGCATCGCCCATTACTATGAATCATTCCACGGCGTCAAGATTCCGCCCTTGATCGCACGGCTGGCCGTCACCATGAGTGAGCGGTATATCACAGACCGGTTTTTGCCGGACAAAGCCATCGACTTGATCGACGAAGCCTGCTCGGAAGTCAACCTGCACGACCAGGTGTATGCCCGCCGTGCGGAGGCCCAAAAGGAACTGGCCGACCTGGAAAAAGAACGGGAGGTTATGCTGGCCGACAACAGCGATGCTGCATATGAGCGCCTGGCTTTCTTGCGCAGCCGGGAATTGCAGCTCACAACCGAGCTGGAAGCCATCGCCCGGGAACCCATTCCGGAGCTTACCATTGAACACCTCTCCCGGGTCATCGAAATGTGGACCAAAATTCCAGCCAGCCGTATCCAGGAGCAAGAGTTTGAGCGGCTCTCCAACTTGGAAGAGCGCCTCTCTTCTCATATTATTGGGCAAGAAGAGGCCGTGGCAGCTGTTGCCGCAGCCATCCGCCGGGGGCGCGTGGGGATCTCCCCCAAGCACAAACCAACTTCCTTTATCTTTGTCGGCTCTACCGGTGTGGGAAAAACGGAGCTGGTCAAACAGCTGGCACAAGATTTGTTTGACTCTCCAGAATCTCTCATCCGTTTGGATATGTCTGAATTTATGGAAAAGCACGCTGTGTCCCGCATCATCGGCTCCCCGCCAGGCTATGTGGGGTACGAAGAAGCTGGCCAGCTGACAGAAAAGGTGCGCCGGAAACCTTATTGTGTAATTCTGTTCGACGAAATCGAAAAAGCCCATCCCGACGTACTCAATGTTCTCCTCCAAATCTTGGATGATGGCCAGATCACAGACGCTCACGGCAGAAAGGTGAATTTTGAGAACACCGTCATCGTCATGACCTCCAATGCCGGAAGCGACCGAAAGAGCGGATCCGTTGGCTTTGGCAAAGATATCAATGAGCAGGGAAAAGACAAAGCCATCAAGGCACTGAACGATTTTCTGCGGCCGGAGTTCATCAACCGTGTGGATGAAATCATCTATTTCAACCGGCTAACGGAAGCGGACTTCCAGGCCATTGCGAAGATCATGGTGGAGGAACTGAAACTGGCCCTGAGCGAAAAAGGCATTCTTCTTACCTATGATGAAAGCCTGTTGTCCTACCTGTCCAAAAAATCATACTCGCTCACATACGGAGCACGAAGCTTGCGCCGTCTCATACAAAAAGAATTGGAAGATGTCATCGCATCCCGTATCATCGGGAGCTATGCAAACCCCATCAAAAAAATCCATATCACCGCAACAGAGGATCAGCTTTCTTTTGTGGCAGAGTAAAATTTCGTCCCCGGACGCTGCAAACGGCGTCCGGGGGCGATTGTTTTCATTTTTTACACCAAGTGGTTCTCCCCTTTTTGTTGCTTTTTACAAAAAAAGAAATTCCCCTCTTTTTATCCAGGAAACTCTTTTTTCTTGTCATATTTTGTATTAAAATAGAAGTATTGCACTTTATCTTGGCCGTACCTGCGGGAAGATACTTTGTCTCGGAAAGGAAGCGTTTGATTTGAATCAGTTTGAAAAAGATTTGTCCCAAGGTAGCGTTGCCAAGCAACTCTTTCTCTTTGCCATTCCCTTTATCATTACCAATTTGGTTCAGTCCCTCTACAGCGTAGCGGATATGATCATCGTAGGCCAATTTGCCGGTACCGTCAGCATGTCCGGTGTCAACATTGGCAGCCAGGTGTCCCTTTTGATTACCATGCTGGTGATCGGTCTAAGTGCCGGGGGAACCGTATTGATCGCCCAGTACAAAGGGTTTGGCGCCCGGGAAGAACTGACCCGCACGATTGGCACACTGTTTTCTGTTCTGTTCGTGCTGGCAATTGTATTAACCGTCGTCATGTTTCTGTTTAGCGTTCCAATTCTGCACCTGATTCAGACTCCACCGGAGGCTTTCGAGGAGTCCAAGCGTTATTTGCTGGTCACGGTGGCAGGCACCATCTTCATTTTTGGATACAACGCATTCAGCGCCGTGTTCCGCGGTATGGGCAACAGCAAACTCCCTCTTATCTTTGTTTCCATCGCTTGCTTGGCCAATGTGTTCTTGGATCTCCTTTTGGTGGCGTTTTTTAAGATGGGCGCTTTGGGGGCCGCCGTTGCCACTGTCTCTTCCCAAGCACTCAGCATGATTCTGTGTATTATCTTTTTGAGGCGAAGCGACTTTGTATTTGACTTTCGGCTCAAATCTTTCCGCTTCCATAAAGAGCAACTCAAAAAGTTGTTGGAGATAGGGATTCCCACCTCCATACAAAACACCATTACCCACGCCTCCTTCATCGTGCTGACAGCCATGGTGAATACCATCAGTGTGTCGGCCTCGGCGGGCGTGGGCGCAGTGGCCAAATTCAACTCCTTTGCGATTTTACCCGCCATTGCAGTTGGAAACTCCGTTTCTGCTATGAGCGCCCAAAATATTGGCGCGGGGGAAGAAAAGCGGGCTGTGAAAACCATGAATGTTGGCATCCTCTTGGCGTTTGTCATGTCATTGATCATGTTCGTCATTGCCACCTTGTTCCCAGAACCCATTCTGCAAATCTTTGGCAATGACCCTGACATGATTCGAGAGGGCGCCCTCTACATGCAGGCATTTAAGTACGATTTTCTCATCGTCCCTGTCCTGTTCTGCTTCAATGGATTGTTCATCGGCTCGGGACACTCTACATTCTCTTTGATCAACAGCATATTATCCTCTATCATCATCCGCATCCCCATATCATATCTGTTTGGTATGTCCATGGGGCAGGGCGTTTTTGGCGTTGGCATCGGTGCGCCACTTGCCACTTTTGTCTCCTCGGTCATTGGCCTTTTCTATTTCCTCTCCGATCGTTGGCGGCAATCTACCCTCCTGCAGCGATAGCCCTATGCCACCCCTTTTTCGATTGGATGCAAAGCCCGCTTTGGGGACAAGCCAATGGTGTGCATTGCAGCGGATGCTACGCGCTCAAATCCATCGCAAAACCGGGACGCAAAATAGAAAAAAGAGAGATTGCCCTTGCAATATAGAATACTTTGGTATAAAATAATAAAAGATAACTTATGCGGTTCCATAAAACCCGCATTTTCAGCCGGGTGGCCCGGTTGCAGACTCAGTTGTAGACAAGAAGTATGGAGGACGGAAAAACATGATTTCAGCCAGCGATTTTAGAAACGGCGTTACCTTTGAAATGGACGGTAATGTAATGCAAGTGGTGGAATTCCAGCATGTCAAGCCGGGCAAAGGCGCCGCATTCGTGCGGGTCAAAATGAAAAATGTCATCACCGGTGCCGTGACGGAAACTACATTCAACCCCACGGATAAGTTTGAAAACGCCTATGTGGAACGGAAAGACATGGAATACAGCTATAGCGATGGCGATTTATATTATTTCATGGACATGGAAAGCTACGAATTGATTCCACTGGATGCCAAATTGCTGGGTGACAGTTTCCGTTTTGTCAAAGAAAATATGAATTGCAAGGTCATGTCTTACAAAGGCAATGTGTTTGGAGTGGAACCACCCAACTTTGTAGAGCTGGAAGTGGCTGAAACAGATCCCGGGTTCAAAGGCGATACCGCCACCAATGTACAAAAACCCGCTACCCTGGAAACAGGCGCTGAAATCAGAGTTCCTTTGTTTATCAATCCTGGCGATCGCATCCGCGTGGACACACGGACTGGTGAATATTTAGAGCGCGCAAAAAACTAATTTTTGAACCATAAAACAAGGAGAAAAACAAATGACAATTACTGAAAAAGTTGCATATCTCAAGGGCCTGGCAGAAGGACTGAAGTTGGACCCGGAGGAATCGAAAGAATCCAAAATTCTTTCTGTTATGATGGATATCCTGGAGGATGTGGGCCTCACCATTGCTGACCTGGAAGAAAATGCACTGGCATTGGGCGATGAAATTGACGCATTGTCCGACGATCTATCCGATGTGGAAGAAATCATTTATGATGACGACGAGTTTGATTGCTGTGATGACGAAGATTGCCATTGCCACGACGAGGAAGAAGACTTCTTTGAAATGGAGTGTCCCAGCTGTGGAGAGGCTCTTGTCATTGACGAAGCAGTGATGGAACAAGGCAGCATTGCTTGCCCCAGCTGCGGCCAAAATTTCACCTTGGAAACGGGTGATAATTGCTGCAGCGATGGCTGCGGCTGCGGTTGCACCGAAGAATAAGGAAAACCGACGAAAATGCTCACGCGGAACAAAGCCGCGTGAGCATTTTTTGGTTGCTGGATGTTTGCCTTTTGGGGGTCGGCGTTTCCTGTTTCCGTCGGCTCTCTTGGGTCGAAAACAGCAGCAGCAGAGCCAAATTGGCTCCGCTGCTGCTGTTTCTCTTAACGAAACTCATATAAACTGTGCGAAAATGGACGCACCCACCACTGTGATCAGGCCGGAAACCGCGATGGAAAGGCTGCTCATAGCGCCTTCCACGGCCCCCATCTCCATGGCTCTGGCCGTACCGATGGCGTGGGACGCGGAGCCAATGGCAATGCCCCGGGCCACCGGATCTGTGATGCGAAACCATTTGCACAACATCTCCCCAAACATATTGCCAAAAATGCCACTGAGTATGATAACCGCCACCGTGATCGTGGGGATGCCTCCCAGCTCCTCTGACACACCGATTCCAATGGCTGTGGTAATGGATTTTGGCAATAGCGTAGCATATTGGGTGTGATTCAAAGAAAACAAAAGCGCAATGAGCAGCACACCCACCAGAGTGGCCAAAACACCGGACAAGATGCCGGCAAAGATGGCTTTCCGATTGTCCTTAAGCATTTGCAGCTTTTCATACAGAGGGATCGCTAGGCAAATGGTGGCCGGGGTCAGAAAATAGCTCAAGTATTTGGCGCCTTGATAATACGTATCATAATCAATGTGAAACACCGACAAGACGGCTATCACCAATACAATGGCGATGGGCAATGGATTGAAAATCGCCCAATTCCATTTCCGTTTGATCAACGAGCCGATTTCATAGGCCAGCAAGCTAAGAAATACGCCAAAAAAAGTGGAATCTACAATAAAATCCATCATTTTTCCCCATCCTCCTGAACCTCTCTTTTCCGTTTGATCACCCATTGGGTGACCTGCCCAGATATCAGCAGTACCAAGGTGGTCAGTACGATGACAGAAACCAAAATGGGCAACAGCATGGCTTTCACCGTTTCAAACGATGTCATCAGTCCCACCGTTGCGGGGATAAACAAGATAATTAAAATTTGCACCAGGAAATCCCCTGTTTCTTTGACCCATTCCAAACGGATGATACGAAAACAGAGCGCCAAAAGCAACAGCACCAGGCCGTAAATACTGGCAGGAATCGGCAGCGGAATCCAGAAATGCAACCCTTCACCCAAGACAGAAAAAAGCAGGATGATGCAAATCTGTCTGATGTATTTCATTCATATCCCTCTTTTCCATTCTCTTTTCCATCAAATTATATCTTGTTTCCCACCCGTATGCAACCAATCACCAAAAAAAGACCGGAACGCAGGTGACCCTCTGCACTTGGAGCGTTCCCCATCAATAGGGCTTGCCCAGCCTCCAAAAAGCAAAATACAAGCCCTCTGGATCTTGATGAAATCATCAAGATCCAGAGGGCTTTTCCGTTCGCTGCTAATACAACGATTATCTCTTGGAGAACTGCGGCGCACGACGTGCAGCCTTGAGGCCGTATTTCTTACGCTCCTTCATACGCGGATCGCGGGTCAGGAAGCCAGCCTTTTTGAGGATGGGACGGTATGCTTCGTCCACCAAAAGCAGGGCTCTGGAGACCCCGTGGCGCAGTGCGCCGGCCTGCCCTGTGACGCCGCCACCGGAAACAGTGGCAACAATGTCCACCTTCCCAATGGTATCTGTCGCCACCAAAGGCTGACGGGTAATCAATTTCAAAGTTTCCAGGCCAAAGTAGTCATCAATGTCACGGCCGTTGATGGTGATTGCACCAGTTCCGCCGGGGAAAAGATGTACTCTGGCCACAGAGGACCTTCTTCTGCCTGTGCCATACAAATAGGGTTTTTTGCTCTTATACATTCTCTTTTCCCTCCCTTATTCTGCTGTCCAGGGTTCCGGCTTCTGTGCAGCATGGGGATGCTCGCTGCTACGGAAAACCTTCAACCGCACTTGGGCCTTGCTGCTGATGCTGTTGCGGGGCATCATACCGCGCACCGCCAGCTTCATCGCCAATTCCGGCTTGTCCTTCATCAAAAGACGATACTTCACTTCTTTCAGGCCGCCTGCATAACCGGAGTGTGTACGATAATACTTCTGCTCCAGCTTTTTGCCTGTCAATACTGCTTTTTCCGCATTCAGCACAATCACGAAATCACCACAGTCAACATGCGGCGTATAATCGGGTTTGTGCTTGCCACGCAGTAAAACAGCCGCCGTCGCCGCGGTTTTTCCCAAAGGCTTGCCGGCTGCATCAAGGATATACCATTTCCGTGTCACGGTATTCCTATTTGCCATAAATGTGGACATTATTTCCCCTCCAAAATATCTATTTTATAAATTTTCCTTTACACAATGGTGGTTTCAAGATAAAATACCGTTGGCCTGAACGGGGTACAGGACAATTTCATCCATATTTCACCATGAAAACAAGTATAGTTATAACACAATCAAAATCAGGTGTCAATAAGAAAAATGAATTTTTTTATTTATCAATTGCATCCCTTTCAAAATCTCCGTTTTTCTCTTTTTTTCTCCTGATATCTCATTTTCATTTTTTCTTTTTATTTGGAACGGAGGAGACCTTATGCAGTACATTTCTGGCCTTGTGCGCCGTTGTTTGGAAGATTACGACATGATTGCCCCCAATGACCACATCACGGTGGGGTTGTCCGGGGGCAAAGACTCTTTGATGCTTCTGACCGCGCTCTCTGCACTCCGCGCATATTATCCAGTCCCCTATACATTGGAAGCGATCACCTTGGATATGGGCATTCCCGGCATGGATTTTTCCCCCCTTGTCTCTTATTGTAAGCAACTGGAGGTCCCTTACTCCATTTTGCCAACCCAGCTCTATCATGTCATATTTGAAGTGCGAAACGAAAAAAACCCCTGTTCCATGTGCGCCAAGTTGCGCCGTGGGGCGCTTAACCGGACACTTTCGGAACGGGGCTGTCATAAAATTGCGCTGGGGCACCATTATGATGACGCGGTGGAAACGCTTTTGCTCTCTTTGCTCTTTGAAGGGCGCATTCATTGTTTTCAGCCGGTGACGTATCTGGACCGTACCGAAATCACCCAAATCCGGCCCTTGCTTTACGTGGGGGAGGCCCTCATCGAGGCCACTGCCAAACGGCTCTCCATTCCTGTCATCCAAAACCCCTGTCCTGCCAACGGGAAAACAAAGCGGCAGGAGGTCAAGGAACTGGTCTCCCACCTGAATGAAACATATCCCGGCATCAAGCAACGCGTCTTCGGCGCGATGCAGCGGCTCCCCCTGGACCATTGGAAGCCATTGCAAGACAGGCGTCGCCCTCTGCCGGAATAAAGCAATTCCCACAGGCTTCCGCTAGGCCAAAAATGTCCAGCGGAGCATCAAAAGCAGTCCGAATCCCGGCACCCCCAAAAGGGCCATTACAAACGCGTTCAGGAGATTGACACCCAACGTCACCCCGATGGCACTGCCAAGGCTGGAAAACAAGGCAAGCAGACCCAAACTGGCTGCCATGCGGGCCAGAAGCCGGATCAGCCCTTTGAGTGAATTGCGAAAGACGAGTAATATTCCAATTCCAACCACGCCAATGAGTAAGTAGGGCAGGAAACCAAGCTGCTCCATCATTCACTCCTTCTATGTACGGATGCCTTTATGGGGCATCCTCTTGCGTCTCCACTGTCTTCATTTTCCGCAGCAAATAGTTGTATCGGGCCGATGCAGCTTTGATTTCAAAGATGCAGGAATCAATCAGATCCGGATCAGTCATAACGTCAAATGACGCATATGCCTGCTGTAATGCTTTCTTGGTCTGTTTGAGGGCGGATTGTAGCAATTGCGCTTCTCCCGGCGCTTCTTCGACCCAGTGTTTCCAAGGGAAACTGATTGGATTGGACATGATTTCCGGCTCCATTCTGTTTTATTCTTATGGAATAGCCTGTGCAAATATGCCACCGTTTATGCGCAAAGGAGGGGGCACCCAAACCAATTGGGTGCCCCCTCCTTTTGGACAATCGTAAGCTTATGGTGACTCCGACGTATAGCAGACAAGGCAGAGAGAGGCGGTTTCGGCAATTTCTGTTCCTTCTGTACGGTAAGTATACGAAACTCCATTGGCATCCAATTCCTGTAAAAACAGTTCTGTCTCTTCCTGGTTCAGCGTTTTTGCAACGCCTTTTCCTTGAATGGTGAGCACCGCAAAATACAGTCCAGCGGATGGTGCGTTTGTCCCTCCCGATGCCACATTTCCACTGTCCGTGTAGCCATTGAATGCACCGCTTATGCCAAAGGCCCTTTCCGTTCCGTCTCCCTCTGCCACACTAGCCTCTTCCCCTCCCTCTGATTTACAGGACAGGGGTGCGCGTTCGGGAGATTGGGTGCAAATTTCCATCGGCACTTCCGTTTGTCTGGATGTTGCCTGGTCAGCGGCAGATTCCTGCATTTCATCGGGAAAAAACCACAGGGATCGAGAAGCCCCTGCACCCAAAAGGACAACCAAAAGAACCGCCGCGGCGGAAATCATGTGACAACGCATCCGTTTTCTTTTTTCTGCTCTGACGCGAACGGCACATAACACTGTGTCGGAAAATCCGGCTGGGGGCGCCACCTCCAAACAAGGCATGGTGTCTGATAAGCGCCTCAAGTCTTCATAGAGGGCGCTGCATTCCGGGCATTGTGCCAGATGTGCAAACAACATATCTGCTTCTTCTTGTGACAACATGCCATCCAAAAGCCCACTCACCTGCTCCTCAAAATATGAGCAGTCTTTCATACAGATCCCTCCTTTCCTGCTTCATTGGACGATATCAAAGCTGAAAAGTTCCCATCTGCCGATAAAATCTCTCTCAGCTGCGTTCTGGCTCGGGCCAACCTTGATTTGACAGTGCCGGCTTCCAGCTTTAAAAGGCTCCCTATTTCTTCATAAGAGAGTCCGCTCATTTCCCGCAACAGCAAAATCTGCCGATGTTCCTCTGATAGTCGGCTGATCCCTTGTTCCAAAACAGCCCGCATCTCCAGCCGCTCCAGCTCCGCTTGCGGCTCTTGCCACTGATTAGCCCCTTCTTCCTGTTGTCCCATCTGATCTTCCATGGAAACGGTCATCGACTTTCGCCGCCTTTCCCGACGCAGGAAATCAATGCATAGGTTTGCCGTTAGCCGATAGAGCCAAGTTGAAAAACTACACTCCATCCGAAAAGCAGGCAGTCTGCGATAAGCCAGCAAGAATGCCTCCTGCGCCAAGTCCCTTGCATCCTCCGGGTTTCCGGTCATGCGCAAGGTCAAATTATAGACTTTGGCTTCATTTGCCCGAACCAACGTGCCAAACGCCCCAACATCCCCTTTCTTCGCAAGGCGAACCAGATCCTGCTCTTCTGACATGATTTCACCTCAATTCCCGTTTGATTCCTTCTGTAATGCGATAAATATCTTCCATCGACGCAATCTGACAGATCTGCTCTTTAAAATACCCGGAATAAGGAACTCCCTTTAAATACCAAGCATAGTGCCGCCTCGCCTCCAGGCAGGCGATCCGCTCCCCCTTCTGCTCCGCCGCCAATTCAAATTGGCGCACCGCCACATCCACGCGTTCCCCCAGGGGCGGCAGCGCGGGAATAGCCTCCCCCGCAAGCGCCGCTGCCGCCTGTTGGCAAAGCCACGGGTTCCCAAACACGCCCCTTGCCACCATTGCCATATCCGCACCGGTATATTTTAAAATATGAGCTACCTCCTGGCCGGAAAAAACATCTCCATTGGCGATCACAGGGATTGACACCGCCTGTTTCACCTCCCGAATGCAGTTCCAATCCGCTCTGCCAGAGTACATTTGCGCCCGGGTTCTGCCATGGACACAAATGGCCGACGCACCGGCCGCCTCTACCACTTTTGCCAGCTCCACCACATTGAGATTGCCCTTGTCCCATCCCCTGCGGGTTTTCACCGTGACAGGCTTCCCGCCTGCGCCCCGCACCACAGCCTCTACCACCTTTGCCGCCTTGTCCAAATCTTTCATCAAAGCGCTGCCGTCTCCGGCGGACACCACTTTGGGGACTGGGCAGCCCATATTGATATCAATCAAATCTGCTCCGGAATACTCCGCTGCAAGACCTGCCGCTTCTTCCATACACATAGGGTCGCTACCAAAAATCTGGACCGCGCCGGGATGCTCATGCTCCCCCATGACAAGCAGCGGGAGCGTCTTTTTATCTTGATAGCAAAGCGCCTTGGCGCTTACCATTTCTGTGTAAGTCAATCCTGCGCCCAGCTCCCTGCAAATCGTGCGAAATGCAAGATCTGTCACGCCGGCCATAGGCGCCAGAGCCAAGCGTGACGGAATTTCTACATTGCCAATGGTTACGACCATATGTTTTCCTCCACTTGTTTATCTTTTGTGATTTCCAAATCACGCCGCAGAGCGGAATCTATCCCTCACCCAATCAACAGGCCCAGTATGCCAGGCAGTACAATGTCATCCTTTTCGCCATAAATGAATAAAATGGAAAGATCGGACTGCACAACGCCAGAAGAAGCACAGAATATCGGCTTTCTGCATAGGATGCCCTATCGCTCCATCTGTTCCGGAAGCCCCTGTAACCATGGATACAGGGGGGCCAACCGGCGCGCTGCATCTGTTCGCCGCTGTTTCGTTCAGCCGCTTTTTAAGTTGATAGTATAGCACAAAACAAGTCTTCCTGCAATCGAAAGACCATTCGTCCATTTTGCACGTATTTACACAATCGTCCATTTTATACTCCTATTTCGGCGGTATTGCTGGATCTTGCAGATGTATTCCACTCCTGTTTTTTTGCGTGTTTTTTCCTTCTTTGCATTCACCGCATTTGATTTTTGCAAGAACCAGCCCATTTACAAGGAGGTCTTTTTTTGCTTACGCAAAACATTCCAAAAGCCCTCAAACAGCCTGCTCCCCTTTTTCCAGGCGCAACGGTTGCACTTCTGTAGCCATCCAGCCCCGTTCCCGCCCAACGGCGGGATGCTGCCGTTTCGGCAGTCAGCAAGCTAGGGTTCAACCCTGTTCTGTTTGACAGCGTCTTTGCGTCCCGCGGATATCTGGCAGGCTCTGACGCCCTGCGTGCCGCTGATGTGAACCGTGCGTTCTCCGACCCTTCCATCGACGGCATCCTGGCCTTGCGGGGCGGCTACGGCGCACACCGCATTCTCCCGTTGCTGGATTGGGACATGATCGCGGCCCACCCGAAGTATTTTGGGGGCTATAGTGATATCACTGCCCTACATATTGCAATCAACCAGCGGTGCCACTTTATGACCTATCACACGATCATGCCCGCCTCCAACTATTTCACTTCCATCGATGCTTACTCAATGGAATTTTTAAAGCAGGCGCTGTTCGGTACCTTGTACGGCCCCCTTCAAAACCCGCCCCATCTGCCATTGAAAACCATTTCGGGCGGCGCTGTAACAGCGCCCCTTTGTGGCGGTAATCTTTCTGTTCTAACTGCCTCTTTGGGAACCCCGTTTCAACTGGACACACGAGGCAAGATCTTGTTTCTGGAGGACGTACACGAGCCCCATTCCCGAATCGACACCATGCTGACCCAGCTGCGCAACGCCGGGCTGCTGGACCAGTGCGCCGGAATTTTGCTGGGTGCATTTACCGACGGCCCGCCCGTTCCTGCGGAGGAAACCATTCCTTTGGAAGAGATCATGCAAGATCTGCTTCCCACAGACCACCCCATTTTATCCGGCCTGACCTGCGGCCATATCCTTCCCTCCATGGCACTTCCCATGGGTGCAGCACTCTTCATGGATGCCGACCGTCAGACGCTGGAAATTCTGAAGGATAGGTGAGAACCATTCAAACTGCTGTCATATCCATACCCGCTGCACCGTTGACACAGCTACCCACCCATGATGCACCGCTCTCAGACGAAGTCCTCTATGGAATGCAGGTTACCCTTGCGGAACCGCCCCAGCATGGATTTTATTCCGTCCATACATCTTACGGATATGAGGGATTTTTATCGGCTT
>JAQWCP010000011.1 GCA_028705905.1 Oscillospiraceae bacterium | reverse complement strand
CTCATACTGAACAGCACGGATAGACCCCATGACACCACGGCGAGAACGATTGACCTCTGTGATGCGCAGCTTCACTTTTTGCTTAACCAGTTCAGACATGCTGGCATCTCTCGGCAAACCAGTCTGAGACGCAGGGACAAAAACGCGAACGCCGCGGACAGAGACAACCACGCCACCCTTGTTTTCTTCTGTGACGATTCCTTCTACAATGGTTTTCTCTTCTCGAGCGACTTCCAGGTCTTCCCAATTTTTTGCTGCATCCAAACGCTTTTTGGAAAGTGCCACAACACCCTCTACATCGTTTACGCGCATCACATATGTTTCAATGGTGTCGCCCACTTTTATCATGTCATTTACACTCACAGTTGGATCATCTGTGAGTTCTCCGATTGGAATGTACCCGGCTTGTTTGGCGCCCAAGTCCACATAAATTTCCGTTGGTGTGATGCCGGTGATAACGCCAGACACCTTCTGCCCTGTATACAATGTTTTAATGGATTGCTCCAGCAACTCCGCAAAAGATTCTTCCCCATCACTGACTGTTTCTACAACTGGGGCTTCTGCTGCAGCGCTGTTGGCTTCTGCAGCGATAGGTTCGGCGGTTTCGCTGGTTACTTTTTCCATCTTATCTTCGTTCATTTTCTTACAGACCTCCTTTATTACCCACGCAGGCGCAGAAGCGCCTGCTGTGACACCGATCGTTTTGGCTTGGCGCAACAATTGCAAATCCAAGCCGGCAGCTTCTTCAATATGAAGCACCAATGGGCAGACCGCGCGGCAAAGCTCAGCAAGCCGCCTTGTGTTGGAGCTTTTTTTGTCTCCAATTACGATCATGGCATCACACCGGGCGGCTATCTCCCGGGCTTCCGTCTGCCGCATATACGTAGCGTTACATATTGTATCAAATATTTCGCAATTTGTACACTCTTTTTTTAGTTTTCCAACGCAACTATCCCATATTTGTCGGGTTAGTGTGGTTTGCGCAAGAATGGTAATGGGGATTTTACCAAAATCGGGGTGACATGACAAATAGTTTTCTACAAAGTCCAAGTGCGGGAAGATGAGAGGGGTGTGGCATTCTGCAGCGACAGCCATAATTTCCGGGTGTTCCGGTGTTCCAATCAGGATCACTTGCCTTCCCGCCTGTTCCGCTTGCAGGGCCAAATGGTGGATTTTTGCGACATTTGGGCAAGTGGCATCTAGAATCGGAATGTTTCTTTTGCGCAGTGAAGCATAAACTTGCGGACTGGCCCCGTGGGAACGAATGATGGCACCAGTTCCTGGGGGAATTTCCGATATTTCTTGTACGCAAGAGATACCCATTTTTTCTAATTTTTGAATCACATGATCATTGTGGATGATAGGCCCAAGCATAGCATAAGGGATTGAGGTGGACGCTGCCTGTTCCGCCATTTCTACAGCACGTTTGACACCATAACAAAATCCAGCAGATTTGGAGTAAAATATCTGTTTCATATTTCTTTTCCTAGGGCTGTGATGCGTTGCAACAAGTCATCTGCTACCGCGCGGTATTCTTCTGCTGTTGCTTTCCGGTTTGCCGCTTGGGGATGGTACGCTTCCCCGATGACGATCACGTTGTGGTGAAACAGGCGCCTTTTTGCAGGAAGGTGTACCGGGAGCAGGGGAATGCCGGTTCGAATGGAAAGCATAGCGGCGCCTGATTTGGCGGCGGCAGCGTCTTCCCCGCGGATGCGCCTTCCTTCTGGAAACATCATAACCTTTTCCCCATTTTTTAAGTATTTCATGGCCTGTTTGATGGCAGACGCGTCCGCAGTTCCCCGATGGACGCCAAAACTGCCTGCAACACGCAAAATACCACCCAAGACCGGCTTATCAAACAAATCCGCTTTCGCCATAAAATGAAGTTGATGCTTCGAAGTAAAGGCAAGGGCGATCATGACGGGATCTGCATAAGAACTGTGGTTGGCGCAAACCAAGACAGCGCCTTCTGGGATGTTCTCTCTGCCAATGATTTTCAAGGGATAGATCAGCCGGAATGTCGCGTTTAAAATGCCCAGAGCAAGAGAATAAAATCGATTCATCCGTTGTCTCCATTCTGCGTGTGAGATCTTGATATTGGCTTCATTTGGACAGATTTTACCAAAGAGCCGATGATACACAAACACTCTTCAATGGAATGGTGTGTGCTATCAATAAGGACAGCGTCTTCCGCCTGTTTCAGTGGGGCAGTGGCACGGGTTTGATCTTGCAGATCTCTCTGGCGGATGTCCTGCAAGACGGTTTCATACGGTGTGATTTCTCCCCGCTCCTGCAATTCCAGAAACCGCCGGCGTGCCCGCTCTTCGGCGCTGGCAGTGAGAAAAATTTTTACATCGGCGTGGGGCAAAACGACCGTTCCAATGTCGCGCCCATCCATCACAACATTGCCGGATGCCGCCAAGCTTCTCTGCATGGAGAGGAGAAATTGCCGTACAGAGGGTAAAGTGGATACATCGGAAGCGTACTGGGACATCAAGTGCTCCCGGATGGCATTGGACACATCTTCTTCTCCCAGATACATATGTTGCAAGCCATCGTCTTCATAACGAAGGTGGATTTGCAACGTGTCCAGCAAGCTGGACACCGCGGCTTCATCTCTGGGATTGACCTGCTGCCGATAAACGAACAACCCAACTGTACGGTAAATAGCACCCGTGTCTACGTAAAGAAAGCCGAGGCGTGCGGCGAGCATGCGGGCAAGGGTACTTTTCCCGGCGGCAGACGGGCCGTCGATTGCCACGCTAATTGGATGATTCATCGAATTCGCTCCTTTGTGAAGATGCAAGCGCCGCGTGCAGGCCGGCAGCGCGGCCGGTGGCCCAGGCAATTTGCAAATTAAATCCGCCGGTGTATGCGTCAGCATTTAAGACCTCTCCGGCAAAATAGAGCCCTGAAATCCGTTTGGACTCCATGGTGGAAGGATTGATTTCTGAGAGTTCAACGCCGCCGGAGGTGACAATGGCTTCCGCAATGGGACGGGGGCGTTTGACCGAAAGCTCGAATGATTTGAGCAAGTGCAGCAGCGTTTGCCGCTGCGCTTTTGTAATACAATTGCCCTTTGTTTCGCCGGGAATGCCGCAGCGCTCTATCATCACGGGAACCAAAAGTCGGGGCAAAAGAGAGGGCAAGATATTATGAAATGCGCGGTTGACATGGGTATTTAACTCCCGTACCAGCCGGGCATCTAATGTCTTTTCATCCAATGCGGGTTTCAAATCCAGAACAAGGGTATAAGATTCCGTTTCAAGTGCATCCATATGAGCGCTGGCGGAGAGCACGATGGGTCCGGAAACGCCGAAATGGGTGAAAAGCAGTTCACCAAAATCCTGATAAATCTGCTTGCCTTGTGCGTTTATCACTCGCAAGCCAACATTTTTCAATGCAAGCCCCTGCATCCGGCTGCAAAAATCATCTTTCGTCTCCAGAGGGATCAGGGAAGGGCGGGGCGGAACAATGGTATGCCCGACCGCTTCTGCCATGCGGTATCCGTCCCCCGTTGAACCGGTGCGTGGATAGGAAAGTCCACCAGAAGCTAAAATGACGGCACGACAAAAGAAACGTTCCCCTTGCTCTGTCTGCACACCGGTGATTTGACCGTCTTGTTGCAAAAGTGCGGTGGCCCTCGCCTGTACGAGGGAGACTCCGTTTGCATACAGTGCGTTGCGCAATGCCGACACAACATCTAACGCCCGGTCAGATTGGGGGAACACCCGGTTACCCCGTTCTGTTTTCAGGGGGACGCCCAAACCGCTAAAGAACGCCATGGCGTCTTCCGGTGAAAAGCGAGACATAGCACTATGGAGAAACCGATTCCCGCGTGGAATGTTTTGCAGCACCTCATCGGGCGTACACGCGTTGGTGAGAGTGCAACGGACTTTTCCTGTAATAGCCAGTTTTCTTCCCAACGCCGCATTGCGCTCCAGAAGCATGACATGCGCACCTTGTTCCGCGGCGGCGAGGGCAGCCATCATGCCAGCGGCTCCGCCGCCGATGATGATCATATCAAACTGGTTCTGATGCATCTTTTTCATAGACCTCATATTCTTCCCAAATCTGTTCCAGAGTTTCAAACGCACTGGAGATTTTGTCCATTCGCTTACGCGCGGTTGCCACCAAAAGTGCATTGACCAAACTCAATGGTGCCACCAAAGAATCCAAAAAGGAGACCATATCGCTTTTGGCCAGAAGACTATAAGTTGCCCAGCTGGCCAGAGGAGAGCTTTCGCTGTCTGTAATGGCGATGGTCGTTGCACTGCGGTCGTGGGCAAAGCGCATGGCCCGTGCGGTTCGACTGGAATAACGGGGAAAGCTGATCCCAATGAAGACATCATCAGGGCCAATGCGGAACAGTTGTTCGAACACTTCGCTTACGGAATTGGTATAGATCAAAGAGACGGATTCGAAAATGAGGTTAAAATAAAACCCCAAAAAACCGGCGATCGCAGAAGAAGAACGCACACCTAAAATATAGATGCGTTTTGCTTTTGCAATGGAATCCACAGCGCCTTCAAAACTGACGCGATTCACTTCATCTAACGTCATACGTAATTTATCAATATCGGAATGAATGACCTGAGATAAAATATCCTGGTTTCCCAGTCGGTCGTTCCCAATTTCAATCCGCTGTACGCTGGTCAGTTTGTTTCGCACCATTTCTTGCAAGGCACGCTGCATGCCGGGGTAGCCGTCATAGCCCAACTCAGCGGCGAAACGAACCACTGTCGATTCACTGACGCCCACGGCCTGTCCCAATTGATTGGCGGTGATAAATGCCGCTTTATCGTATGAATTCAAGATATATGTAGCGATTCGCTTTTGACCTTTGGAAAAAGAATTGGTGTTGGCAGTGATCATTGAAAGAATGTCTTTCGACATGAAGAAGCCTCCCTTTGCCATTTTATCCACTTTATCATAGCTTCAAACGTAAAAAAATGCAAGTGCATTTTCCATGCTCTTGCAAAAATGAACGGATTGCTTTCAAAGCGCCAAAGGAACATTGGCATCATACAATAGATTGGTATGTTTTGCAAGACTGGTTGGCCGGTGAACCCGGTCACCATGTTGAGATACAGTATGAGGCATGAGAGGAGCACTGGTGTCCTATGATATATTATTTTATCAATTGCCGTTCGCTGACCTATGCCCAGCGGGCGAAACGCATATTAGAGCGCGCCGGCATCGCGGCATATATTGTTCGAACCCCTCAGAGCATTGCAGGGAGCGGATGCAGTCATTCGGTCAAAGTAGTAGAACGAAGATTCGAAGCGGCGATGGCTGTTTTGAGAGAGGTAAAGTTTCCTATTTCACGTGTCTACATGTCTGCCGGGGAGGGGCAGTACAGTGAGGTGCTGGAATGATTTACCTTGATAGTGCCGCTACCACGCTGCAAAAGCCTGCTTCTGTCCGAAAAGCGTCTGCATATGCCATTGACCATTTGTCCAGCCCGGGGCGCGGCGGATATCCGACGGCTGCCCAGGCGGAAGAAGTTGCATTTTCTTGCAGAGAAGCGGCAGGAGAATTGTTTCACATTCCTCCGGAGCGGGTTGTTTTTACGTCCAATGCCACCCATGGGCTGAATATCGCAATCAAAAGTGTGGTGCGGCCCGGAGACACGGTCTTAATTTCAGGATATGAGCACAATGCGGTGACAAGGCCGCTCAATGCCATACCGAACGTCAAATGCCGCATCGTTTCAGCACCCTTGTTTGAACCAGAGTTGGTCCTGTGCAAGATGCGCATGCAGTTGGAATTGGGCGTCTCCGCTGTCGTTTGCACCCATGTTTCCAATGTGTTTGGATTTATTTTACCAATTGAAGAGATTGCGTCACTGTGTCGAGAATTTGAAGTTCCGCTCATCGTCGACGCCTCTCAATCAGCAGGGACGCTGCCCATCGATTGTAATAGATGGGGTGCGTCCTTTGTGGCGATGCCGGGACACAAAGGGTTGTATGGCCCTCAAGGGACAGGATTGCTTCTCTGCGGCGCGTCTGTTGTCCCCCAGACCCTTTTGGAGGGAGGAACCGGCAGCTTGTCAAAATCTGCGGAAATGCCGGATTTCTTACCAGATCGCTTGGAGGCGGGTACGCATAACATCCCTGGAATTGCAGGGCTTTTGGAGGGGATTCGCTTTGTTTCGCACAAAAAGACAGAAAGGATTTTGAAGCACGAACGCGGATTGGGCCTGGAAGCGGCCCAGGGGTTGTCCCGCATGATCGGCGTGCGGGTGTTTGCCAGTGAGTACTTTTACTGTCAATCTGGTGTTTTATCATTTCAGGTATATGGAATGGATTGTCAGGAGGTGGCCCAGTGGATTGCACAGCAGGGGATTGCCGTCCGCGCGGGCCTACACTGTGCGCCGCTGGCCCACCAAACGGCCGGCACCCTGGAAGAAGGAACCGTTCGCATGAGCGTTTCTGCATTTAACAATAAAAAAGAAATTTTATACTTTCTAAACAAGATGCAGCTTTTGCTGCATCAGAGGAGAAAAAAACGAAGCGAATTTAAAAACAACATGTAAAAAGTGGCAATCTGTGGTATCATATTCTTGTCAAGAATATGATACCACAGATTTTGAGAAGAGAATCGATGGGGCATAGGGACAAGTTACAATTTCATACAGTGCCAACAGAGGGGGGAACTGTGTGAAACATTTCCGTTGTAAGCCGCTTTTGTTGCTTTCTTTTCTGCTTTGTGCTCTAATCGTTGCATATTGGAATTTGCATCGCCCGTTTTCTATCGTGACGTTTTCCTCTGTCCGAATGGGAGGCGTGACGGTCATCATTGATGCTGGGCATGGAGGAGAAGACGGCGGCGCCGTCTCTTCTTCCGGAACCATTGAAAGCGGGATCAACTTATCCATTGCATGTAAATTAGATGATTTGTTGCACTTTTACGGCGTTTCTACTGTGATGGTGCGACGGGCAGACATTTCACTTCATGATATGTCTGCGACGACACTTCGCGAGAAAAAACGGTCCGATTTAAAGAAACGTGTGCAATTGGTCAATGAAACGGAAAACGGCGTGCTCGTTAGCATTCATCAGAATATCTATTCCAGTGCTAAATTGTCCGGAGCGCAAGTATTTTATGCAAATGAGGAAAGCAGTTTGGAATGGGCGATGCAAACGCAAGAGTGTTTACGCCAAACATTAAACCCAGGGAATAGTCGGCAGGCGGCAAAGATCTCCGATTCCATTTATTTGATGAAACATTGCACGCGACCCGCCATTTTAATTGAATGCGGTTTCTTATCCAATCCAAAGGAAGAAGCGGATCTGTTGCGTGACGAATATCAGATCAAAATAGCCGCTGCTTTAGCTGCTTCAGCACTTGCTTATTACGGGCCATCATAAGGCGCAGCAAAGGAGAACCTGATATGAAAGCCAAAACGATTTTCTACTGCACAGAGTGCGGCAACGAATTTCCAAAATGGGCGGGCCAATGCAGCGCATGCGGTGCATGGAATACCATTGTGGAAGCGGAAGCCCTGAGAGAACGTGGCCAGGCAAAAGGGGCAGCATCCGGGACGGCCAGGCGCAGGAGCGGAAATTCTGCGCCCCATCTCATTTCAAAGGTTGAAACGAGTGCCGAATTGCGTTTTCCAACTGGATTAAACGAATTGGATCGAGTCCTGGGCGGCGGTGCGGTACAAGGATCCTTTGTATTGGTCGGCGGCGCGCCTGGCATTGGAAAGTCTACGTTGATGCTGCAAATCTGTACATATCTTTGCCGTACGTCGTCGGTGCTCTATGTTTCTGGGGAGGAATCAGAGCGGCAATTAAAATTGCGGGCAGATCGTCTCCATGTGTCCGGTGATGGGCTTTATGTGTTATCGGAAACCAATTTGGACGATATTTTAGAAGTCGCTTCTGATTTGATGCCGGGTGTCTTGATTGTGGATTCCATCCAGACGCTCTATCGCGAGTCGTTAACCACCTCGCCCGGCAGTGTGGGACAGGTGAAAGAATGCGCCATGTCTCTGATGCGCCTGGCAAAAGAAAAGGGGATTACTGTTTTTCTGATTGGTCATGTCAATAAAGAAGGGTCAATTGCGGGGCCAAAGGTCTTGGAACATATGGTGGATTGCGTCCTGTACTTCGAGGGAGAGCAGCATATGGCATTTCGCATTTTGCGTGCGGTCAAAAACCGGTTTGGTGCCACCAATGAAATTGGTGTTTTCGAAATGGGGGATATCGGGCTGATTGAGGTGCCAAATCCATCCGAACGGCTGTTGGCCGGAAGGCCAATCAATACGCCAGGTGCATGTGTTACCTGCGTCATGGAAGGGGTGCGCCCCGTCCTGGCGGAAGTGCAGGCGTTGGTTGCGGCGACCAATTTTGGAACGCCAAGGCGGACAAGCAATGGGGTTGATTATAACCGTGCAGCGCTATTGTTGGCGGTGTTGGAAAAACGCGGCGGATTTCGACTTTCCGGTTGTGATATCTATTTGAATGTAATTGGTGGTCTGACCATCGATGAACCAGCGGCAGATTTGGCCGCTACACTTGCGGTGGCATCCAGTTATTTAGACCGGGCGCTTCCCGGGGATTTGGCCGCGGTGGGGGAAGTGGGGCTGACTGGAGAATTGCGCTCGGTGCAAAATCTGACTCAGCGTCTCTCTGAAATGAGGCGATTGGGGTTTGAGACCTGCCTGGTGCCTGCACGAGATGGTGCATCCATTGAGCCGCCTGCGGGTTTATCTCTTATTCCAGTGAAGAATCTGAAGGAAGCGTTGGATGCATGTTTGGCGTAGCATTGCATTTTGGAATGAAATGAATGCAGCCGGTTGCATTAGCCGGTTGCCCGCTGGAAACAGTCCGTTCCAACGTGCAGCATCCGTCCTCCTGATAGACACAGTTGTTGGTGCAGGAAATTAAGCTCATATTCATTCTCCTTTATCTTTTCGGAGTATCAATAGTTTTGCCGAAAATATAAAAAGTACGCATTTTCTGCTTCCCATTGCTGTGCATAATAATTTCCCAATCTTCTTGCCAAGAAGATTGGGATAGGATATAATAAAAAAATATATCAAGGAGGTGAGACAGGAATATGGAAGTGTTGCTTCAATGGTTTCATACCATTTGGAACTATGTATTGACCATTAAAATCACGGACTTTATTGATATTGCTGTCATCGCTTTTTTAGTGTATCATTTAATGAAACTGATTCGACGCACCAGTTCGGCCCAAGTGGCAAAGGGGATATTCCTGCTGCTAGCAGCGTTATGGGTTTCCTCGTTGTTGCAGCTCAATGTGGTGCGCTTTATTTTGAGCAAAGCAGTGGAAATGGGCTTTTTAGCGCTCATCATTTTGTTTCAGCCCGAGCTGCGAAGAGCGCTGGAGAAAGTGGGGCGCAGTACGTTGGGCGGTGTATTTACGCAAACTGTGCCGAATAGTCTCGAAAACACAATTTCTCATACAGTGACTGCTTGCATCGCCTTGTCTAAGGCAAGGGAGGGTGCGCTGATTGTATTTGAACGGAAGAACCTGCTGGAGGGTGCTATTAAGACGGGAACGGTTCTGGATGCATCGGTTTCCAGCGAGCTGCTTAAAAACATATTTTATCCCAAAGCACCAATGCATGACGGTGCGGCCATTGTACGGGAAGGCCGCATTGCAGGGGCGGGGTGTATGCTTCCACTGTCTGGAAATGTGCATCTGAGCCGCGAGCTTGGGATGCGGCATCGTGCGGGAATCGGCGTAAGTGAAAGTTCCGACGCTGTGGCGGTTATTGTGTCGGAGGAGACAGGTTCTATTTCGGTGGCGGTAGGGGGCATCCTGAAACGTCATTTATCTCCTGAAACGTTGGAGCGTTTGCTGCGTAATGAGCTGTTGCCTGCCGAACCTGGGGAAAAACGCGTAGGCGGATTGAAAAAATTTGACCCAAAGAATTTATTCAAGAGAAAAAGGGACGCGAAACAAGATGATCAATAATATAAAAAAAAACAAAGCGTTTTATATTGTTTTGTCCATTCTCATTGCGATTGTGTTATGGGCATACGTTGTGAACGTGGAAAATCCTGATATCGAAGTCACGATTTCTGATATTCCAGTTACATTTGTAGGGGAAAATGCGTTGGCGGAAGAAAATTTAATGGTTATCTCCGGGAAAACGGCAACCATTTCATTGCGCTTACAGGGGAAACGGCAGGCGCTGACTCAGCTCAATCGGGATAACATCAGCATTACAGTCGATCTTTCCAAGCTGGTGGTGACAGGTCTGCATCAATTGGCATATGAGATTCGATTTCCAAGCTACATCACCGTAGGCGGCAATGTAACGATTTTAGACCGCAGCAGCAACTATGTAGATGTAACTTTGGGGCGTATGGTAACAAAGACGGTGGAATTGATCGCAACGTTCCAAGGCAGTATTGCAGAAGGGTATGTGGGCGATGAAATGATTATATCGCCAGAGACCGTTGAAATTAGCGGGGAAGAGCTGGAGATTGCAAAAGTAAAAAATGCGGAAGTGACCTTAACGGGGAAAGACCTGACGGAAACGCTTTCCGCTGATATGGCATATAAGCTGCTTGATTACGATGGGAATGAAGTCATTTCAGATGAAATACAGAAGAGCGTGGAAACGGTCAATGTAACGTTACCGGTGGTTGTTGTGAAAGATGTACCACTGCATGTTGAACTGAAGGAAGGCGGCGGCGCGAAGAAGAAAAATGCGCAGGTAGAAATTGAACCTTCCAGCATTACGCTTTCTGGGGAAGAATCGGATCTTGCCGAGCTGGATTTCATTACAATTGGCAGCATTGATTTGTCTCAGATCTTAAGTTCCAGTGAAGTGGATTTTTCCATTCCGTTGCCAGACAATGTGAAAAATATCAGCGGCATTACGGAAGCCAAAGTCAAATTGTCTATTACAGGACTTGTGACGCAGACCGTTCAGGTAACGGATATCAGTCTTGTAAACGTTCCAAGAAGCGTAAATGCCTCTTTGGTCACAAAAAGTTTGCAGGTGGTGATCCGTGGTACGGAAGAGGCCGTGTCGCAAATACAGTCTTACAATTTGCGGGCTGTTGCAGATTTGAGTGACGTGGATGGTGCCACAGGAAATTATGGTGTGCCGGTCAAAGTCTATTTAAATGGATATGCAGATGCAGGGGTCGTGGGAGAATATAAGATTGTAGTCTCTTTGAAAAGGTAGAACAATGTTTGGTTATGTGCTTCCTTTGGCTGGCGAGCTAAAGGTAAAAGAATTTGAAAAATTTAAAAGTGCATACTGTGGCCTTTGCCATGCCATGGGCCGCAAATGCGGATTGAAGGCGCGTTTTTTACTCAATTATGATTTCACTTTTTTGGCCATGCTGTTGGATGGTGGATCAAAGGCGTCGGCGGATCAAATGTGTCGGTGTGTAGCGAGCCCGTTTCGCCGCCGCCGCGTCTGTGCTATGACGAGTGGGTTTGAAATGGCGGCGGATGCCAGCGTGATCCTCAGTTTCTGGAAACTGAGAGACACCGTGCAGGACGAAGGCTTTTTTCGTGGCTTTGCCGCTCGGCTGCTGTCACTTCTTTTGCGGCCAGCCTATCGAAAAGCGGCAAAACGCCGCAGAGAATTTGATTTAACGGTACGTCAATGCCTTTCACAGCTACGGCAATTGGAATTAGAGCAATGTCCTTCTTTGGACCGAGTGGCAGATACGTTTGCTAGGTTACTGCAAGCGGCTGGCATGGAAGCACAAACAGAGCAAAGGAGTCCTGTGGAACAGATTTTATATCATATTGGCCGATGGATTTACCTGGCAGACGCGTATGATGATCTGGAAGAAGACTTCAAGCGCAAACGATATAATCCGCTTATCACTCGTTTTGCGCTAACCGTTCCCACTCTGCCGGAAAAGGACAGGGAACAATTGGAAACGACCATGCGCCATTCTTTAAATTTAGCCACATCTGCTTATGGTTTACTCCAGGTTGGGCGTTGGTCAGAAGTGCTGGATAATATTTTATATTTGGGGCTTCCCACTTCTGGTATGCGAGTGCTTGCAGGAGAAAAAATAAAATGGAATCAATCAAAGCAGAAAATAGGAGAAATAATATATGAATGATCCGTATGGTGTTTTAGGCATATCATCCAGCGCAAGCGATGAGGAAGTGAAACGTGCTTATCGGGAATTGGCGCGAAAATACCATCCTGATAACTATCAAAACAATCCGCTGTCTGAGCTTGCGGAAGAGAAAATGAAAGAGATCAACCAGGCATACGATGCCATCACGAAAATGCGTAGTGGAAACGGGAAAACCGCTGGCGGCTCAAGCAGTTCTTATGGCAACTATAGCGGCAGCTATGGGGGAAACGGCGGCAATGCTTCTGGTGCTTACGCACAGGTGCGCAATGCGATCAATCGTGGCGACCTGAACCAGGCGGAGATGCTGCTGCGTCAGATGCCGGAACGTACTGCGGAGTGGCATTTTCTGACTGGCAGCATTGCATATCGCAAGGGCTGGCTGGACGAGGCGCAGCAGCACTACCAGCTTGCTTGCGGCATGGACCCGGGGAATATGGAATACCGCCAGGCATTGGCGTATATGCAAAGTGGCGGGCAGGCGTATCGTCCAATGGGCTATGGTGGTGTCGGCAATATGAGCGCCGCAGATTGCTGTGCCAGCATGATGTGTATCAACTGCCTGTGCGGCGGCCAAGGGTGTTAGTATGAGGGGTATTTATAAAGGGCGAGCGGTGATGAGCAATGTGAGAAAAATGACATTGACAGCGCTGCTCATTGCACTCTCTATGGTGGCTTTGCTGGTCGCATCGTATGTCCCGTCGGGACGTATGGGGATTGTAGCCATTGCCGGGCTGCTCCCGGCGGCGGCTGTTATCAGCGCAGGCTTGGGCGCTGGGTTTTTCTGCTATGTGGGAACGGGGTTGTTGGCACTCCTCTTGCTTCCCACCAAAGAGTGCGTGCTGCTCTATGCAGTGTTATTTGGCCATTATCCAATGCTGAAGAGTTTGATTGAGCGCATCAAAAAGCCCGTTCTGGAATGGTGCTGTAAACTGGCCCTGTTCAATGTGCTTTTGAGTGTTTTATATTTTGTCTTTCGGGTGTTGTTTTTGTCGGCCATTCCGGAGGCTTGGGCGCAAACGGCGATTATTTATATTGGCGGCAACATTGCATTTGTTCTATATGACATTTGCTTTTCCCAGCTGATTGGCTGGTATATTCGGCGCATCGACCATTTTGTTCGGAAATCCTCGTAAGCCCCGCAAGTGGAGTGGAAAACGAGATGAAGCACACCAGAGAATGAAACGTTGGAAAGGGGTATCCCTACGTGATTTATAGTATGACAGGGTATGGCAGAGCAGAGGCAACGCTGCATGATCGTGTAATTACGGTGGAATTGCGCTCTGTAAACAATCGTTACTTTGACTGCACGGTGAAAATGCCGAAAATGTATTTGTTTGCGGAAGAGGCAATGAAAACACAGGTTCAAGGCTCCATTTCACGCGGAAAAGTGGATGTTTATCTCACGGTGGACCAAAAAGGAATGGAAAACGTTACTGTGACGTTGAACAGACCGGTGGCAGAGGGATATTATCAGGCGCTTCTGGCACTGGGTGAGACATTTAATTTAAAGAACGATGTTTCTATTTCCACCTTGGCTCGTTTTTCCGACGTGTTTATAGTGGAAAAGGCGTCACAAGATATGGATGAGATGACAAGTGACTTGGTCCTTGTATTAAAGGCGGCGTTAAAGAGCCATACAGAGATGCGAATGCAAGAAGGGAGACGCTTGGCTGACGATATCAACAAAAGATTGCTGGTGCTCTCTGAGTTGATTCAAGAAGCAGAAGTCCGCTCTCCCAAGACGGTGTCAGAATACCGCCTGAAATTGGAGCAGCGTATGAGAGAACTGTTGGAGCATACGGAAATCGAGGAAGCTCGGCTCTTGACAGAAGCGGCGCTTTTTGCAGATAAGATTGCAGTGAATGAAGAGATTGTACGCCTGCGCAGTCACATCGAGCAAGTTTCTGATTTGTTGGGGCATTCTGGTCCCGTTGGAAGGAAACTGGATTTTCTAATGCAGGAACTGAATCGTGAAGCCAATACGCTGGGATCAAAAGGAAATGATGTGGAAATGGCTCGCATTGTAGTGAATATGAAAGCGGAAATTGAGAAGATGCGAGAGCAAGTGCAAAATATAGAATAGGAGGACAAGGACCGTTGAAGCTCATCAATATTGGGTTCGGAAATATGATTTCCGCAAATCGGTTGATTGCTTTGGTCAGCCCGGAATCAGCCCCCATCAAACGGCTGATTCAAGAGGCGAGGGATCGGGGCAGGCTGATTGATGCAACATATGGCCGGCGCACACGCGCCGTGATTGTGATGGACAGTGATCATGTCATCTTGTCAGCGGTGCAGCCGGAGACAGTTGCAGGCCGTTTGGTCAGCCGACATGAGACGAGCGAGGAAGGTGCATAAAAGCCAGGGAGGGACTCATATGAAAGACAAGAAGGGATTGCTTTTTGTATTGTCTGGTCCATCTGGAGCAGGAAAGAGTACAGTTATCCGTGAGGTCTTGCGTCGCAATCCGGCGCTGTATTTTTCTATTTCCTGCACCACGCGTCCACCAAGACAGCAAGAGAAAGATGGCTTTCATTACTTCTTCATTGATCACAATCAATTCAAAGCTATGATTGCCAGAGACGAATTTTTGGAATATGCAGAATACGTGGGAAATTATTATGGAACCCCACTTCCGCAAATCAAGTCAAAGTTAGACGCAGGGATCGATGTATTGCTGGATATTGAAATCCAGGGCGCCATACATGTGCGCGAAAAAATGCCGGAATCGGTCAGTATTTTTCTGGCTCCACCTTCGTTTCAGGAGCTGGAACGTAGATTACGAAGCCGAAATACTGATAAGGAAGAGAAAATTTTAAGCAGGCTGAAAACAGCGCGTGCAGAATTTCAAAAGATGCCATTGTATGATTATGTTGTCATCAATCATAAAGTGGAGGATGCAGTGTCTGAGATAGAATCCATTTTAAAGGCAGAACATTGTAGGACGGCTCATCGCATGCAACTGATCGAGGAGGAATGAATCATGTTATACCCATCTATGAAAACCCTTTTAAAAGAAATTGAGAACCGTTATCTGTTGGTCAATGTAGTGGCACGACGTGCCCGGGAGATCGCAGAAGAGGCAGAAGAGAAAGGCGAACCACTGGAAGACAAACCGGTTACTCTGGCAATTGATGAAATTGCCGATGGAAAACTGACCATTACAGCCAGACACCCAGAAGAATCTATGGAAGAGCCAACAGAAGAACCGGCGGTGGAAGCATTGGATCCGGAAGAATTGCAGGAGACAGAATCGGAAGGCGATTCTTTTTGATGAGTTAAATTGGACAAGTTCGGTATATGCAACGCATTGCGTCGTTGCATATATTTGCTTTTACGGGATAGGGGGAAATACCTTTGGCGCAGCAATTTGTGGCTAATGTAGCGGTTTCTGCCGCCAATTTTGCCATCGACAAACCGTATGACTACTTGGTTCCGCCAGAGTACACGCAAATTGTTGCGGGAATGCGCGTTATGGTTCCCTTTGGCCGGGGGAATCATATCAAGGAAGGCATTGTTTTGGCCGTGCGTGTAGAAGAAGTTGCGCGTCCCCTTAAATCAATTACTGCCATTTTGGATGAAGGGCCTGTGTTGGATGCTGACAGCATTCAACTTGCATTGTGGATGCATGATCGCTATTTTTGTACCGTTTATGATGCAGTCAAGGCGATGTTGCCCACGGGGCTTTGGTTTGCGTTGCAAGAAGAATATCAAGCAGTAAAATCCAAAGAGGAGGCGTATGCAGCAGCGGGTGGGTCTGCCATTGCTATTCAGGTTTTGGATCTCCTGTTTGCCCAAGGTGGGAGGGCGTCTTTCAAAACAATCCGCATGGCGTTTGGAAATGCGTCATTGTCACAGGTTCTGCATAAGTTGGTTCAGGCTGGTGTCTTGACCATACATGCCAATTCTTCTCGCAACATCAAAGATCGAACAGTTGGTGTTCTTCGGCTTTCTCATCCGGCAGAAGAGGCACTGCAAAAGGCGGAAGCGCGGAAAAAGCGTGCGCCAGCGCAATATGCGGTTGTTCAGTTTTTGTCTCGGGTTCCGGAAGCAACGGTTCGGGAAGTACATTACTTCACCGGTGCCTCCATGAACACATTGACCGGCATGGCGAAATCTGGCATCCTCACTTTGGAGCACCGCGAGTGTTTTCGCCGCCCGGATTATGGTCCGCAGACAGAAGCGGTTCCTGTTGCGCTCAATCAAGCCCAGGCGTCTGTGTTTGATGGGCTGCGCGCTCTTTGCCATTCCAATACAGCGGCGGCAGCGCTTTTATACGGGGTGACGGGCAGCGGGAAAACCTTGGTTTATTTGAAACTGCTCCAAGACACAGTGGCGCGGGGGAAAAGTGCCATGTTACTCGTTCCGGAAATTGCGTTGACCCCTCAGTTGCTTCAGATTGTCTCCACTTACTTTGGCAGTCGGATTGCGGTGCTGCACAGTTCACTGCGCCCGAGTGAGCGGTATGATGAGTGGAAACGAATCCGTGCAGGGGATGCGGATGTGGTAGTTGGAACACGATCTGCCGTGTTTGCACCATTGCGGAATCTGGGGCTCATTATTATGGATGAGGAGCAAGAATA
>JAQWCP010000207.1 GCA_028705905.1 Oscillospiraceae bacterium | reverse complement strand
GTCAGCCCGATGCTGGTGAGTTCTTCCGCTCTGGCAAACACTTCGCCCGGGGTCCCTTGCATGAAAACCCGACTTTCATTCATAACAAAGAGCCGGTCGGCCATGCGGGCCATGTCTTCCATGCTGTGGCTGACCAGTATGATGGTGGAGTTGCGCGCTTTGTGATAAGCGCGAATGTTTTCCAAAATATTGTCTCGCCCGGCCGGATCCAGGCCGGCTGTAGGCTCGTCTAAAATGAGTACATCCGGCTGCATGGCGATGACACCGGCAATGGCGATGCGCCGCTTTTGGCCGCCGGACATTTCGAAGGGAGATTTTTGCAAATCTTCTTCCGAAAGGGCCACAAATTGGGCGGCTTGCAGCACCCGCTGGTGGATTTCCTCCTTGGAAAGCCCCATATTGCCGGGGCCAAAGGCGATGTCTTTATAGACAGTTTCTTCAAACAGCTGGTATTCCGGATATTGAAACACCAGACCAACCCGGAAACGGGCTGCCCTTGTCACCTGTGGGGAAGTCCAAATATCCTCTCCGTCCAGAAAAATGTGGCCGGAGGTCGGCTTTAACAACCCATTCAGATGCTGGATCAGAGTGGACTTGCCAGAACCAGTATGGCCGATGAGACCTACTATTTCGCCTTGTTCGATCGAGAGATCAACATCTTCCAGCGCCACATGTTCAAATGGCGTCCCAGCACTGTAAACATGGGAAAGATGTTCTACTTTTAAAATTGGCGCCACGTACTTCATTCCTTTATTATAGTGGTGCGTGTTTGCAGCGGCAAATCACGCCCGAAGAGGTTGCGAAGGGGTGAATAGCGCGTAAATGGCTTTCGCACACTCATCTGTGGAGAGGGCATCCAGGGGAAGAGAACATCCCTTTTCTCGCAACTGGTACAGCAATTCGACGGTTTCCGGGACATCCAAGCCGACGGACTTTAAAAGCTCCACCTGGGGGAATACGGATTTGGGCGTGCCGTCTGCCAGGATCTGGCCATGATCCATCACCACAACTCGTTGGGCTTGTGCGGCTTCCTCCATGTGATGGGTGATCAGGATCATGGTGATGCCGTGGGTTTTGTTGAGTTTGTGGATGGTGCGCATGACCTCCCGCCGTCCAACAGGGTCCAGCATGGCTGTTGGCTCGTCCAGAACAATGCAGCGAGGCTTCATGGCGATGACACCGGCAATGGCGATGCGCTGTTTCTGGCCACCGGACAGCAGGTGGGGCGCATGGGTTCGATAGGCGTACATCCCCACCATTTTCAAAGCGTCATCCACTCGCTGGCGGATTTCTGCCGGGGGGACACCCAGGTTTTCCGGGGCAAAGGCCACATCTTCTTCCACTACGTTGGCAACAATTTGGTTGTCAGGATTCTGAAAGACCATGCCTACGGTACGCCGGATGTCAAGCAGCAAAGACTCGTCTGACGTGTTTAATCCGGCTACGTATACGGTGCCTCCGTTGGGGAGCAGGATGGCGTTGAAGTGCTTGGCAAGTGTGGACTTTCCAGACCCGTTATGTCCCAAAATGGCCACAAAGCTGCCTTCTTCAATGGAAAGGCTCACATCCTTCAGAACAGGAAAGGCCCCGCCTTCCGTTTGATACGTAAATTCCAAATGCTGGGTTTCGATCATTTGATTCATGCTTCCTCCACCGCTTTTCGCGGTCATTTGTTGGTGCGGGCTACCCATCGACCTGTTGCGCCGCAGGGAAGGGCAAGGCCGCTTTCCGAAACGGGAAGACCCAATTCCTGGCTTTCCACTTTGCCCCCAAACCGGGGAACCAAAAGGGTGTTCAGCAAATAGCCCAGGACGGCAGGGGCAAGTCCCGTGGTGTAAGAATTGAGAATGATAAACAACGGCTGATCGGACAAGACTTGTACGCAAAGCTTCAAAAGCGGGTAAAGTCGTTCCTCCAGCTTCCAGATTTCGCCGGATGGCCCGCGCCCGTAGGAGGGTGGGTCCAGAATCAGCGCGTCATACCGGCGCCCGCGACGAACCTCTCGCTCCACAAACTTGACGCAGTCGTCCACAATCCAGCGGATGGGCGCCTTGTCGAGGCCGGAAATTTGGGCATTTTCTCTGGCCCAGGAGACCATCCCCCGGGCGGCGTCTACATGACAAACAGACGCGCCTGCGGCGGCACAGGCGACTGTCGCGCCGCCTGTATAGGCAAATAAATTGAGTACCTGGATGGGGCGCTTCGCGTTTGAGATTGCCTCTGCCGCAAAGTCCCAGTTGGTGGCCTGCTCCGGGAACAGGCCGGTGTGCTTGAAATTCATCGGCCGGATCTGGAAGGTAAGGTTCCGGTACTTGATCTGCCAGCGTTCCGGCAGGCGGAAAATGTCCCATTTTCCGCCACCTGAGGACGACCTGGTGTACCGTGCGTTGGGGGTGCGCCAGCCGGGGTGCTTCATCGGCGATTCCCAGATGGCTTGCGGGTCCGGGCGTACCAGAAGCTGACTGCCCCAGCGTTCCAAGCGCTGGCCATCGCCGCAATCTAGTAGCTCATAGTCACTCCAATGGTTTGAAATCCACATAAATTTCCTCTGCTTTTCTAATTAAGATCAACGTAATATCACATTATACCATTATTGGTATGTACAGTCAAATGACATCTGATGAAATTCTGACCTTTCTTGCCATCGTTTTTCGGTTGTGTTATACTAAAACATAAAAGCTGAGAAAGCGGATTGTGAAGGGGCTCCCAAAGGCCCAAAAAGGAGCGAAGCAAATGAAAGCAGCAGGACTGATTACCTTCCATTTTGCAAATCATTATGGTGCCCAGTTACAGGCGTATGCCACCATGCGCGCAGTGGAGCAGCTGGGCACTCCGTGTGAATTGATCGATTATCGTCTGCCCCACACCACCCAAACCAATCATCTGTACCAGAAGGGGCGATCGCCTAAAACCCTGCTGGCAAACGGACACACGTTGCTGCACCGCAAGGCGCTCCTGCGGCGGAATGATCGGTTTGCCGCTTTTGTGGCAGATCAGATGCATTGCAGCAAATTGCGATATGAAAGCATAGAGGCGCTGCAGGCGGCGCCCCCTGCCTATGACCTCTACATTGCAGGGAGTGATCAAATCTGGAGTCCATCCATTTTTGCGGATGGGCGGTTTGACCCGGCGTTTTTTCTAACCTTTGCCAGGGAGGGGAGAAAAATATCATATGCCTCCAGTTTTGGCGGCACACCCATTCCGGAATTTATGGAGGACGAGCTGGAGCGGTACCTGCAATCGTTTGATGCGGTTTCGGCAAGGGAAGATCAGGCCAAACAGATCCTGGAAAAGGCCATAGAACAGGAAGTGCCCACGGTGTTGGATCCTACGCTCCTGTTAACAGGGGAAACATGGAGCGAAATTGCCGTGCCGCCCCAAGTGGAAGGCCCTTATATCCTCTGCTATTTTATTTCGGACTATTCGGATCAGCTTCCATACTTGCGGGCCCTGGCGGAGGAAACCGGGTATCCCATCATACAGCTTGCGGGCATGCGCCGTCGTGTGCCCGGGGCAAAAAAAGTCATATTGGACGCTGGCCCTAAGGAGTTTTTAGGCCTGTTTGAACATGCGGCGTACGTGGTAACCAATTCGTTCCACGGGACGGTCTTCTCATTGCAATTTGAGAAACCCTTCTTTACGGCTGTCAGCCCCAAGGAACAAAAGCATCCGGAAAAGTCGAGAATTTTTCATCTGTTGAATCTGGTGGGACAAACAGATCGTATCATCGGCCTCCCCCATACTGCGTCAATAGAAGCGGAGATTGCATATGGCTCGGTCAAAGAGCGGCTGGCAGCGGAGCGGGAACAGTCTTTGGACTTTTTGCGCAGCAACCTGGAAGCCGCAGATCCAAAACGGTGGACATCAGAACGGGACATCCGGCTGCCCAAGAAGAAGGTGCGCCTTGCGGGGCGAGACGGGTGTACGGGGTGTTCTGCCTGTCAGGCTGCTTGCCCCATGGGGTGTATCACCATGGAAATG
>JAQWCP010000206.1 GCA_028705905.1 Oscillospiraceae bacterium | reverse complement strand
ATAGGCCGGTCTAAAATCAGTCCCCTTGCGATGGTGATTTTCTGCCGCATCCCCGCTGATAGCTGGCTGACTAATTTATCTTTTGCCGCGGTCATTCCGACCGCCTCCAAAACCTCATTACACTTCTTTTCCAGCACCATGCCCGAAATGCCGAACAGATTGCCGTATAAAATGAGATTTTCACGCGCTGTGAGCTGCCATTCCAGCCCCATCCAGCCGTTTGTGCTTATGTAGCTGACTGTATCCTTGATGTGCTTGTTATCGGTTTGTCCGTCTATTTGAACTGTGCCGCTGCTGGCTCCAAGAAGTCCCGATAATAGCTTAATGAGAGTTGTTTTCCCTGCACCATTTGCGCCGTAAATCCCGAAAATCTCTCCTTTATCAATACTAAAGGAAACATCCTTGACAGCCATAAGCTCGGTAGCTTTGTTGCCTGTCAAGTTGGCAATGTTTTTGACCCACAAGGCAATGCCGCTGTCTTTAGTAATGGTTATACCTTTGTATTTCTTGCTGACATGCTCCAAAACAATCATAAACCGCTATCTCCCTTTTAGGTATTCATAAAGCCCATCAAAGACGACACCACTCTTTTCAATAGCTTCCAAGTCAGTTTCGCAGCCAGCCCTGATACCAATACAAATGGCTTCCAACCCATATGCTTCGAGAGGCGGCAAAATATCGTTGGCGGTGTCCGCACCGTCAATGATTTCAGCCATTTTTACCAGTATTTTTTCCTTTGGCTTATGCTCTTTTACAAACATATAGAATGTGCTGTGTCCACGTTTATGTGTCCACTTTGATGTGGGTGTATCAAAGGAGTATTCATGATCCTGCGGTAATTGATCACGAGGCACAAAGCAAAACACGGCATCGCCATCAACATATTTCTTTATAAACCACGCGCAGGCTTGTCTATCAATGCCTACGTTTTCCCAAGTAGTCCAATTCATTTATTTGCCCTCCCTGTAATGCTTTTCAATTTGCGTATGGATGGTGTAATGCTGCTGGGTGTCGAAATAGTCGTGGTAGCGAATATCGGCGTACAGCCGCATGATGTTGTCAAGCCAAGCCTTTTGGTTTTCCTCCGGCTTTTGCGAAAGCATTTCCTGTATCTTTCGATAGCCCTTGTGTGCTTCCTCCCCAAATCGGGAAATCAGCTTTTCCTCTTGGAGAGCGGAAAGACATTCCGATTTCCATAAAACAGCTTCCCCGCTCATTTCAAAAACTTCTGCACACAGCCATTCCAGTTGTTCCGTTGTTTTGGCTGTTAGCGGAAGTGCGTACAAGCCCTCCAAAAGTTGCTCCGCTCGAAGAGCTTTTAACTTGCGCCAAACATAAACCCTTAATTTTGAAGGTTTATTTGGGACGCTATATTGAAACATGAGCCATTGCAATAAAATCACCTCTAATGTAACTATGGTTACATTTTACCATGTTTGCGCATTGTTGTCAATACTCGTATATATGAGGAGGTAGCATTATGCGTATATCGTTATATTGTGAATATGAAATACGTGATATAAAAATCCACCTCTCAGCATTGTGATAAAAGGTGGATTTCTTAATTATATTGGTATCGATAATTGCGGAGAATAACGATGAATACAGCAGCATCGGCCAAGGTACTGTAAGTATTGGATTCTATTACTTTCACATGATTGTATTGGTTAGCCCAAGAGCCTTCCTAAGACCATAAGCTAATTTGTCTGGATTATCAACTGCCCAAAAATGCATGAAGAACAATCGTGGAGTTTCAGTAAGCATGTGGCTGCGAAGGGCGGTAACAGCAATACCATACTCTTTTAGAGTTCTGACAACGGGATTCACTTTATTGGCTGTTAGGACAAAATCTCCCGTAGTAGCAGCCTTTTGACCTTCAGTCTGAAAATTGATTGCCTGAGAAACTCCCATACTGGGCGGTATATCCGTCCCATTCATTTTAATGCTTTCAAGCAAAAACCCTCTGCAAATCGTTGTCATTAAGGGCGTTTGCTCAGGCCTTGGCTCCCTCACCATTGCACTTACACTCGGGGAGAGAGCGAGCAATCTTTGGTATATCCTCGCTGCCCTCGTACTTGGATTTGTTGCATACGGCTTGAGTATTTTCTTTTACATCCATGCCCAGCGTGAGCTTGGCGCAACAAAGACAAGCGCCTATTATGCAGTAGCACCTTTTATCGGTGTTGCACTATCCCTTGTGATTTTCAGAGAGCTTCCAAGCATGAGCTTTATCATCGCACTTCTTATTATGATAGCAGGAACATATTTTGCCTCAACGGATAACAAAGCGAGCTAAATACAACCAAGCGAATAGAAACGCAGGGTAACTTCACCATTTAAGTTTAGTTACCCTGCTATTTATTACTACATCCCCAATATAGTCCAAATGTATGTTGGAGCCGTAAGAGTAAACACCAAACACGCAAACAGAATGGCGGGAGCTGCCCATTCAAATTGACCATGCTTTCGATAATCAAAATATGCCATACCTAATTTAGCAAAGAAAAACACTGCCAAAATAAGGTCAATAGCCGGGAATACAACCTTGTTTACAACAGTCTTTATTTGTTCTGATGCATCGTTCCAAGTTCCCTCAATTGCTCCTGCCACATCTCCACCTCCTGATGCAAATGCTGTTGTGCTAAATATCATTATAAAGAGCAATGTCATACAAAACACCATTGTAATTTTTATATGTTTATTCATAAAATCCACCTTCTTTTTTCTTATATTCAAACGAATTATATTTCTCAATTTCTATGGTTTTAAGGGTGCAATATGCCAGTCATCCCATAAACTACCCTTAATATTCAAAGAGTCTGTAAGGTTCATTGACAGCATTCCATTAGGAGTCCACGAATCAAGCACCCATGTATTTACTGTATAAATTCCATCAGGCATCCATATTGGAGTAAAGTGTGTACGGTTTCTATAGGTACTATATTTGTTTTTCTTAAATTCAAAATTCGGTGAAGAGCCGCCTTGTATTCTTTCAAGTAATCTCCAATAAATTTCATACCTAAATTCAGGAAAATAAGACACAGCATTTTGAGGATAGGTAATAGCAGAGCTTTGATTTGTACTTACTGATGCTGTTACAGTTTCATTTATCCCATATCCGCTTTTCATTGTTCTTCCATTTGCAGTAGGATTTTTGCTATCAGGCTTAATACTCATATTTGAAGAAAAACTTGCATAATACCTTTCAAGATCGAATTCCCACCAACCCTCATCAACCCAATTAGATACCCAATACTTACTTTTATGAATTTTACCGTTACTATCTGTCCAGCTATCTCTTTCCCAATGACCTATGTCTACCCAATTTTCTTTCCACCATGGTCTCCATACACCCCAATCCGCTCTTGTCTTTTCAATCCTTTTAGGTACAGTAGCAAGTGAGAAGGAATTATTTCTATCATCTGCAACCGGATTTGGCGGTGGGTTTTTATCTAAATCAACTATTTTCACATTGACAGTTGATTTTGCTATGCTTCCGGACCCCTTAACAGAAACATTGATTACCATATCTTGCTCCTTAGCAGGTGTTCTCCATTTTACCCATGCAAGTTGAGAATCTCCATCTGGATAAAATACATTTCCAACATTGTAGGGTATTCCGCCAATATTAAAACTGACGCTTGTAGGATGGTCAGGATCAGATTGTCCGCCGCTTACAGTAATTGCTGTAATTACTTCTGTATCTACCCGGTACTCATAATCATAGACACTAATCACAGAAGGTTCTGCCGTCATATCTTTAAAACGAACAATTCCAAGACCTAGAGAAGATTTGATTTCTGCATTGGTTACTGTTTTTGTGGTGCTGCCTAACCATGCAGGATATCCCAAATCACCTACCTCTAAAAACATTGCAAGAGGTAAGTTTTGATGTGATAAATACAACATTTTTTTCCTTAGTAAACCACTTAACTGCTCGTCATACAAAGCTACTTCTGTTGCAGTAGTAGCAATCAGATCGGAAG
>JAQWCP010000205.1 GCA_028705905.1 Oscillospiraceae bacterium | reverse complement strand
ATATAGTGTAAAGCGACTTTAACTTACACAATATTCCGCGAAGATTAGGATCTATGCTGCTGAATGGCGGATCCCCAAAATGGACCATGCAGGTCATTCAGACGTGGTGGTGGAGGATCCAGTTGGCGTATTTCACTGTTTCAATTGGCTAAAAACAGAGGAAGGGAAAAACCTTGAAAGCGCTGCGAGTGCTGCTCTTGCTGCCATGTGTATGATAAAAAATCCAGAAATAACTGACATAAAACGGAAAGAGGGAAGTAATTTACTGATGAATTTGTATGATGCATTCTGCTCCCTTTGATTCGATCTGTACGAAAGCGAATATACTTTACACACAAAAAGACCATGCAAGCAGCATGATGGACTTGTGCTTGGTAGTATATCATTTGAGAAATGTGCGCCGGGATGATGAAAACACCACAAGACGGGAAAGAGAGCGGTACCAACATAAGATTTCCGTGGTTTGAAAGTGATGCAAAAGGCACATGCTGAGAGTAGTATCAGCAAGAAAAAGGTAGAAGATGGGTAAGAAGAAAGAGAGAGGGATATGGGTGACAAGCGTGGCAACAAGGGGCTGAAGCCCATAAATCAGAAGGATGCTCAGACCGCCCCAAGCGAGGGAAAAATATAGGCAAATTTGCCCATGAAAATTATAAGGTATCTTCGTATAGTTCCAAAACGAAACATGCAGAATTCGACTATAGAAAATACCTATCACAAATTCTATCACGCTGGCAACCAGTGTCCCCAAACAAAATAGCAGCAGGAGATGATGATAGATGGGTTCTGGAAGTGAAATTAAGAGCAATACACCGAATCCGTACACAGGACACACTGGAAGAAGATAGCGACATTTTCGGTCTCGTTTTTCTGCTTTTGCCAATTTGGAAAACACAATCTCCAATAAAAATCCAAAAAAACTATAGAACATAAAAAACCAAAAATTATCAATCAATAGAATCCCTCCTCTTATATCATGTATCATGGCTGAGAATCATAAAAACATACAGAGATATCGGGACCTTTCTGCGTATGGAAGGACTCCTTGTTGAAAAATAAAACACCTTCATCGATGAACTGTAAAAATACAGGATCATGAGAAGGTGTTTTTATTTATGTGTTTTCCAATGCAATGCCGTTAGAAAGGCTTCTTTTTGCTTTTAAGGTGAAAAGAAAACTTATTCATCTAGTTTCAGAACGGCCATAAATGCCTCTTGGGGGACACTGACGGATCCCAAATTGCGCATTCGTTTCTTTCCTTCTTTTTGCTTTTCTAATAGCTTTTTCTTTCTGGTGATGTCACCACCGTAACATTTGGCCAATACGTCTTTTCGAACGGCTTTGATGGTTTCCCGTGCAATAATTTTCCCTCCGATGGCCGCTTGAACGGGCACTTCAAACAACTGACGTGGAATATTTTCTTTTAGCTTTTCCACAATTTTTCGACCTCTTGGATACGCTTTATCTTTGTGTACAATAAATGAGAGCGCATCCACCATTTCTCCATTCAACAGAATGTCTAATTTGACCAAATCCGATTTTCTATACTCTAAAAATTCGTAATCCAGAGAGGCATATCCGCGAGTTCTGGACTTGAGGGCGTCGAAAAAATCATAAATAATTTCATTGAGCGGCAATTCGTAATGTAACTCCACCCGATCTTCATCCAGATAATTCATATTTTTATATTCGCCTCGTCTGTCCTGACATAAATCCATAATATTGCCTACATATTCAGACGGCGTTAGAATCGTGGCTGTTACAAATGGCTCTTCCGCAAATTCAATTTCAACAGGGTCGGGATAGTTGAGGGGATTGTCAATCATCAAATTCTCCCCGCTTGTCTTGGTTACACGATAGACGACACTGGGGGCTGTTGTAATCAGCTCTAGGTTATATTCCCGTTCCAACCGTTCCTGGATGATTTCCATATGAAGCAAGCCCAAAAATCCGCAGCGGAATCCAAAACCCAAAGCAGCAGACGATTCCGGCTCAAAAGAGAGGGAAGCATCATTGAGCTGCAATTTTTCCAAAGCGTCCCGCAGATCTGGATATTTTGCGCCATCCACTGTGTAAACTCCGGAAAAAACCATAGGCTGTACTTTGCGGTAACCCGGCAGTGCTTTGTATGCCGGGCGAGCCGCCTCTGTTACCGTATCGCCCACGCGCGTATCTTTCACATTTTTGATACTGGCAGCAAAATAGCCCACTTGCCCGGCGGACAGGGCCTCGCACGGTTCCATGCCGATCGGACGTAAAAACCCTGTTTCTATAATTTTATATTCCGCACCGGAAAACATCATGCGGACATCCATATCAGGACGGATGGTTCCATTCACTACACGCAAATAAACAATGACACCACGATAGCTGTCATATTGACTGTCAAAAATAAGTGCCTGCAATGGCGCATTCGGGTCTCCGCATGGCGCTGGAATGTTTTTCACCACATCTTCCAGAACCGCTTTGATATTGATCCCATTTTTTGCAGAAACTTCCGGTGCATCCATGGCGGGGATGCCAATTACACGTTCGATCTCTTCCTTAACGCGAATGGGGTCGGCAGATGGGAGGTCGATTTTATTTAAAACAGGCAACACTTCTAAGTTGTGCTCAATGGCAAGATACGTATTTGCCAACGTTTGTGCTTCAATTCCCTGGGAAGCATCCACGACTAAAATTGCACCCTCGCAAGCGGCAAGACTGCGCGAAACTTCATAATTGAAATCCACATGACCCGGTGTGTCTATGAGATTCAATGAATAGGTTTCTCCATCAGAAGCCGTATATTCTAATTTGACAGCGCGGGCTTTTATGGTGATCCCACGCTCCCGCTCTAACTCCATATTATCCAATAATTGGTTTTCCATATTGCGGGCCGAAACGGCGTTGCAGCACTCTAAAAGTCGGTCTGCCAATGTGGACTTTCCGTGATCAATATGGGCGATGATGGAAAAATTGCGAATTTTGCTCTGATCGATCAAACTATTCACCTCAATGTTAAAATAAAAGCTAATTAGAAGAAAATGAAACGCATGAAGCCAAATGAGAGAATGCTTCTAAATGCGCTTGCAAACGAGTGTTTCTTATAATTTTATTTTGTGTGTATAGTATAATCATGAAACGGCCGAATGTAAAGTCAAAGTTGAGTGGAATATGATAATTTTATACCGGAAAATGGACTTCTCCTAGAATTACACTTGCCTTTTTGAGGAAAAGATGATACATTATTTGCGCAGGGTAAAAATTTATTTTTTATATAAAATTTGTAGTACAAGGAGAAAACGAGAATGAGCAATTTAAAGGTTTTGGTGGAATCCTCCGGGCGCCACGTACATGTAACAGAAGCAGATTTGGAAACTCTGTTTGGGAAAGGTTTTCAATTGGAATTGAAAAAAGATCTGTCTCAACCAGGACAGTTTTTGAGCCATCAGAAGGTGGATGTTGTTGGGCCCAAAGGAGCTTTGAAAAATGTTTCCATCATTGGTCCATGCCGGAAGCAGAGCCAGGTTGAAATTTCCTTCACCGATGCCCGTCCTCTTGGCATTACACCGCCTGTGAGTGAAAGCGGAAAGCTGGAAGGCAGCATGGGTTGCACACTGGTGGGGCCTGCTGGTCAGGTAGAGCTGTCTGAGGGCGTGATTGTAGCAAAGCGTCATGTTCACATTTCTGAAGAAGACGGGAAAAAATACGGCTTCGAAGATGGCGAAAAGATTCAAGTGCAAATCGAAGGCGAACGCGCCTTGGTGTTTGATGAAGTGATTGCACGTGTCGGCACCCAGCATGCCACTGCAATGCACATTGATTATGATGAAGCCAATGCATCTGGTGCATTTGGAACCGTTTATGGCATTGTTATGAAAAAATAAGAATATAATCACTATGCGCAAGACACGCTCCAAAACCATTTGGAGCGTGTCTTTTTGTTTGGATTGAAAATCTCAAATAGACATTTAGAAATTAGTATGATACAATCTTAAAAATAGTGCTTTTGTATTGAGGTGATACA
>JAQWCP010000204.1 GCA_028705905.1 Oscillospiraceae bacterium | reverse complement strand
CGCAAACCAAAGGCATAGACAATGATCATTTGTCTCTGCCTTTAGTTTGAAATGATGTGCTTTGATTTTATTTTTGAGTGGTTGCTTTTTCTCCCAAGCGGAAAAGGGCTAAGCCGCACAGAATAATCAGACCTCCGGTGATGGTGGATAGATCTGGGACTTCTAATATGATCAAGAATCCAAGCAATGTAGAGAGAAAGGGCGTCAGAAACATATAGTTTGTGACGGTGCTCGTCTGTTTGGTTCGGGACAGTGCATTTGCCCAAAAAACGTACCCCATTGCGCTGGGGAAGATACCCATAAATATAACGGCCAATAAGGGAGAAAGTGGTGCGTGAAGAATCAGCGGCACGGTTTCCGGTATGAAAATCAAAAGCAAGATGGTTCCTGCGAAAATACTATAGGCAGTGGCTTGCAGCGGAGAGTAGGAGCGAGTCAAGCGGCGTTGCAACAAATTATAGCTGCTGATGAGAAGAGAGGCGACCATGGTCCAAAGCACGCCGGTTCCAATGGAGAAAACGCCATTCCACAGCATCAGGACAAGAATGCCACAAAATTCGATGGTAACGGCAATCCAACAAATTGCTTTCATATGTTCCTTCAAAAGCAAAACAGCCAACAGTGCAGTTAGGATGGGAGCTGTTGCAATGAGAATGCTACTGGTAGCGGAGGTGAGTGTTTCCAAACCTTTGTTGAATGTGATCATATACAAAAAGAACCCCATTGCCCCAGTTAGAAGGAAGAGGGGAATGTCACGCAATGCGGGAGGGTGGAGTTTTTTGACCAGCACCAAAGGAAGAAGGACAAGGCTGGCGATTATGTACCGTAGCAATCCAATGGCATTGGCGGAAAAGAAGGGGAGCGCCACCTTGGTCAATACGAATCCGCTGGCCCACAAGGCCACAGTCGATAGGGAATATAAATGCACAGATATCGGTTGTTTCATTCTAAAGCCTCTCTAAGCACTTTTCAACGTACTCCATTTTATGTCTGGTGTTATTGATTATAATGGATATAGAAAAAAGAGCAAGGGATTTCAGAAAAAAGAAGCAAATATGGCCTCAGACGGATGTCTGAGGCCATATTGTGATTACTGTTAAGAGTCAAAAGATGGATTTGTAAAGTAAACGTTTTTCTGGTTCATGCGATTTTCCGCGAGGCGCAGGCCTTCCCCGAACCGTTGGAAATGAACCACTTCACGCGCCCGCAAGAACCGGATGACATCCGCCACATCCGGGTCGTCGCAAAATCTCAAAATATTATCGTACGTGACGCGAGCTTTTTGCTCTGCCGCCAAATCTTCTGTCAAATCGGCGATCAGGTCGCCTTTGACTGCCATACTGGCCGCACTCCAAGGAAAACCGGATGCGGCAGTGGGGTAGATGCCGGTGGTGTGATCAACAAAATAAGGACCAAAGCCGCTGTCTTCAATTTCTTTCTTGGTTAGGTTTCGGGTCAACTGATGAACGATTGCACCAATCATTTCCAGATGGCCCAATTCTTTCGAACACACACCCTAGAGATGAGAAGACGCGCCAGAATTCATAGAATGTGGGATTTTGGGGTAGATGACGATTTCAAACATATCTGGGTCGGCCCAACGCCCACCCGCTTCTTTGATATAAACAACTTTTTCCAAGGTATCCTTTAGCAGGTCATTTTTTGCTTTGGCTGTTGGAAGCGCTTGGTATACGGCCAGAAGTTGCTCAACGTTTGGGGTGATACTCTTTCGGCTTATTGAAAGCTGTTCCTCTAATGCCATGTCTGAAACCAGGGCATCACGATCGTTTTCCGCCTGTTCCGCTCTGGCTGCAATAACACGGCTACGTTCCAAAAATGTATCAGTGTCATAGATACCCTGCTCAAGCAAGTCATGCAGGTTTTCCCGCTGTTTTTGCAGCATGGCGATCTCGGCATCTAATTTTTTGATTGTAAGCTTCCTGACCTCTATGGAAGAGCCGCTTTTTGGTTTCTGTTTGTTCCATTGGAGCTGATAGTTGTTGAGCCAATCTTGCAATGCTTCCAGAATGCGTTTTTCCACTGTGGCTAGGGCGGAGCTGACGTTGTCGCAAGAGGTATATGGACAGAGCAGAGATGGTGGATAACCTTTTGACAGGTATGGCCGCCTCTGCATCTTGCGCCCGCACGTTCCACAAATCACCAAACCGGCCAAAGGATTTTGTACAACGCGGTTCTCTCGTATGGCGGGGGGGCGGTTTTTGGACATGTATTCTTGAGCGATTGCAAAAGTGGCTTGGTCTATGATGGGATCATGTCGTCCATCCACCAAAATACAATCTTTTTTTGAAGATCGAGGCCTGGAAACCACAACGGCCCCCTTCTCCCTGCGTTTTATATCCTTGCGCCAGTTCCAACGAAGCTTCCCTATGTACACTGGGTTGATCAGCATATCCCGTATTGTGGCTGGTGACCAATTGCCGCCCTTCATAGGCTCTATCTTGAGTCCGTTTAGACGGCGGACGATGCGAGAGACGCCAAGCCGTTCCCGCGTTCCATTTAATTTTTGTTCTCCTAATGTGTAAAGTTCGAAGATCAATTTGACGACGGGAGCCTGAATCTGATTTGGAACGAGTATATAGCCTTTTTCGCCATCCAAGCTCTTCTTATCATATCCATACGGCGGTATTGATCCGACATATTTTCCTTCTCTAACAGAGGCAATGCGGCCACGCTGGAGACGCCGGTTGATGACTTTATATTCGCGGCGCGACATAAAAAGCCCAAACTCAAAATACTCCTCATCATATTCGTTGGCTGGATCATAAATCTTAACTGGTGTGATGATTTTCGTATCTGAAAATTTAAACGTCTGGGCCACGATACCTTGATCGATGGTGTCTCCACGTGCCAGACGCTCAACCTCCATGACTAGCACACCCGCCCACACTCCTTTTTCTACCTCAGAAAGAAGCGTTTGCATTGCGGGCCGCGCGGCAATGGTTTCGCCAGATACGACCTCCTGGTGGATTTCGGTCACGTTGAGCTGCAATCGGTTTGCCAGCTCAAGGAGTGTCCTTTTGTGCCGGGTAAGTGTTTCGCCCTCTCCGCGCGCTTCGGCCTCCGCATCGGCGCGGGATTTACGGAGATAGAGGCAATATTCTTCCATAGGTGTTTTCACCCTCTCTCACGTTGCTGTTTATGAGATCGCTATTGTTTTCAATCGATGCAGGAAACAGTAAACCGGAACCTGTCCTTGCACGGCTCAACAAATGGCATGGGACATCTCATGCCGTGCGTAGAATGATGTCGGGAGGCGATGATCATGAAACATATGGAAGAGCCGCATATTGTTCAGGAGTTTAACATTGGGAATACACGCGTCAAGATTGCCGATAACTATTGTGCCGACAAAACACCAGGAGATGTCCAAAAGGTTTTGGAGAAAATGGCCAGAACTGCGCAAGAACACTTCACAGCAGAAGCATATAGGGAACTTCATTAAATAAGCTCGCTTTGATGCTCGCCTCAGCCTGAGGGGCGACGGATGGACAAGTAGTAATGTGCAGAATAAAATCATGAACCACTACGTCAGAATTGATGGATGGAACAAAATTGTGCTTGTGGTGCTAACCGGTGCAATGTGCGAAAACAGATATCACGAGTGTTCATGTGCTATGTAGAGGGCTGCAAAAGGGCGCTTTCCAAATTTAAACTTACAAACTATTTTATGCAAAAGACTTGACGATATTAAGAAATAAAGATAAACTTATATTAGAACAAATCACTCCTCTACTTTGTGTTCAATCGCGCCCGGGACATGCAATATTCTGTCGTAAAATTATCCCAAATTTGTCGGGTGCGGTGTCCGTTTTTGCAGACTTTTTCAGTTATCGGTTTGTCAAAAGGATTGAAAAACATCGAAGGGGAGCAGGTATTGGAACCGTAAAAGTTGGTAGAATATGATCAGGGACAAGTTGTTGGCCGTATTTTGGCCCCGAATGGGGCAGTGAACAGGATCTTTTTGCCCGTGACAAAGGCGAAACCCATATC
>JAQWCP010000203.1 GCA_028705905.1 Oscillospiraceae bacterium | reverse complement strand
AGAAAGTGTAGTTGGTGCTGATTGCTACGAGGACCCACCCGTTCCCATTCCGAACACGGAAGTTAAGCTCGTTTGCGCTCACGATACTTGGCTGGAGACGGCCCGGGAAAATAGGTAGTGCCAACATGAAAGAACCGATTCCATAGAATCGGTTCTTTCTTTTTGTTTTGGTGCGAACATGATTGAGATTTGTTTCATCATAAAACAAGACATCCTGGGCACATTTTTATTTGTGGCCAGGATGTCTTGTTTTTATCTAAAAAGAGCTGTTTAATAAGCGACGCCCCAATATACCATTTTGGTTGCGGGTTTGCCACAGCAGGGGCATACATCGGAGATTTGTTCTTGATCAAATGGAATACAACGGGAGGAAACCCCGACATCTTCTTTCATTTGCAATTCACACGCCAGGTCGCCACACCACATGGTTTTGATGAAGCCACCCTTTGTTTGGATGATTTCCTTGGCCTCATCCAAGGTGCGGGCAGAGAAGGTGTTGTTCTCTAAATTGTTCTTGGCCTGTTGGAACAAATGATGATGAATGGCGTCTAATATGCTGGAAGCTTGCTCTTCCAAAGTGTCAAGGGAGGTGGTCTCTTTGGCGCCAGTATCCCGGCGAACAAACACGCATTGATTCTGCTCCAGATCTTTGGGGCCAATTTCGATGCGGAGAGGGACACCCTTCATTTCATACTCCGCAAATTTCCAGCCCGGGCTCTGGTCGGACAGGTCTGCCTTGACCCGAATATTCATGGCTTTTAGACGGGCACAGATGGCTTCTGCAGCTTCCGTTACACCCGGCTTGTGCTGGGCGATGGGGATAACAATTGCTTGAATGGGGGCCACTCTGGGCGGTAGGATAAGGCCGTTGTCATCTCCATGGGTCATGATGATTCCACCGATGGTGCGTGTGGAAAGGCCCCAAGACGTTTCATAAGGATTTTGCAACTGATTGTTTTGATCTGAAAATGTAATATCAAATGCTTTTGCAAAGCCATTGCCGAAATAGTGGGATGTGCCGCTTTGCAATGCCTTTTTATCATGCATCATACATTCAATGGTGTATGTTTTTTCTGCACCTGCGAATTTTTCTTTGTCGGTTTTTACGCCGCGCACCACCGGCATGGCCAATTGATTTTCACAGAAGTCTGCATAGACTTCCAGCATTTGTTCTGTCTCTGCCTTGGCTTCTTCTGCTGTGGCGTGGAGGGTGTGCCCCTCTTGCCATAAAAATTCTCGGTGACGCAAAAATGGCCGTGAGGTCTTTTCCCAGCGGATCACACTGCACCACTGATTGTACAGTTTTGGCAAGTCCCGCCAAGAATGAACCACGTGCGCCCAATGTTCACAGAACAGGGTTTCAGAAGTGGGACGGATGCAAAGCCGCTCTGGCAACGGCTCGCTGCCACCGTGGGTTACCCAAGCAACTTCCGGTGCAAACCCCTCTATATGGTCTTTTTCCTTTTGCAACAAGGATTCTGGAATCAGCAGAGGCATACAGACATTTTCATGTCCAAGCTCTTTGAACATGGCGTCCAGTCCTTTTTGGATGTTCTCCCACAATGCGTAAGCGTATGGGCGTAAGATGAACATACCTTTGATTCCGGAGTAGTCAATCATTTCCGCTTTTGTCACAACGTCGGTATACCACTGGGCAAAATCTACATCCCGCGCAGTGATACGCTCAACTTGCTTTTTTTCTTTCGCCATTTCCAATCCACCTTTATCTTTCAATCCAGAATGCCTTGATTGTATATAATTTCACAAGAAATGTCAAGGGGAGGGGGCCGTTTCAGCCTGTTTTATGAAATTGCAATGGAGAGATTTAGAGTCATCTTTACTTTTTGAAATGGGTAAGTTATACTATAATAAAATTACACGACATATCAATATCCATTTATGGAAACAGAGAGGAATCTATGACAAAAGAACCAGATCAAAAAAATTTTCACCCTCATCCACATCAAAAGTTATTCAGCGTTTTGGCGGTCCTGACTTTCGTGGCCTTTTGTGTGGCCATTGGCTATTTTGTGGGGCGCCCCATGCTGAAGTTTGTGTCGGAACCGGAGCAGTTTCGTCTCTGGGTGGATGGCCATGGATTTCTCGGCCGATTGGCCTTCATTGGGATGATGGCATTGCAGGTCATCGTTGCGCTCATCCCGGGGGAGCCGCTGGAAATTGGTGCGGGATATGCGTTTGGTTTCTGGGAAGGCACGCTGTTATGCATGATTGGTATTATATTAGGTAGTTCGCTGGTCTTTGGGATGACGCGCAAGTGGGGTACCCGAGTGGTTGGGTTGTTTTTTTCAATGGAGAAGATACAGTCGCTGAAGTTTTTACAGGATAGCAAGCGTCTCCATATCCTTACATTTTTCCTGTTTTTTATTCCAGGCACACCAAAAGACCTGTTGACGTATGTGGCGGGCCTTACGCCCATTACGCTTAAAACATATTTATTAATCTCCAATGTGGCGCGGATTCCATCCGTGGTGACATCGACGATCGGTGGCAATGCGCTGGGAGAACAAAGATATGTATTTGCCGTTGTCACATTTGCAGTTGTGGCGACGATTAGCATCGTTGGGCTTTTTATTTATCGACACATAACGGCCAGAAAGGCAAAAAAAGAAAGCGAACAAACCCCCACATCTTTGCCCCCAGATTCTCCGGAGAATCCGGATCAGGGGGAAGACCAATAAAAGGATGCGCCCGGCATTGCGCCGGGCGCATCGTTGCTTTTATTAAGAGCAGAAACGGTGTTTGCCAATAATGGTGATCAGAGGACGGCTCCAAATCCACGCACTGGTGGCGGTGGCCGGGTTAAAATAGTAAATAGAGCCGCCACTGGGGTCGGAACCGTTCATGGCGTCTTTTGCTGCCCGGTAAGCGGAGTCTGCGATAGGCTGATTGATCTGTCCGTCTGCCATACAGGTGAAGGCACCTGGCTGATAGACCACACCAGACAGGGAACTGGGGAAAGACGGGTGCTTGATGCGGTTGAGAATGACTGCACCTACAGCAACTTGTCCGCTATAAGGCTCGCCGCGAGCTTCCGCGGAAATGACCTTTGCCAGCAAATAGAGGTCGTTGGATTGGGCGCTGGTACCCGAGCTGTTGCTTCCACTGGAGGCATTTTTGGGAATGCCCAGTTTTTCCAATGTGGCCGAGCCAGCGACGCCATCGGCGGTTAATCCATTTTTGCGCTGAAAAAATTTAACCGCTTCTGCTGTGGCACTGCCGTAAATCCCATCAACAGATCCGAAATAATAGCCCCAATTTTTCAATTTTGTCTGAATGGTGCGCACAACGTCTCCGGAAGCGCCCTGACGGTAGGACTCCGCCTGGGCGGGTTTTGCCTGAATCAATGCAATGACAAAGATGTTGAGTGCAAAAAGCAAGGCCAAAGCGGCGGTGAGTTTGCGTTTTTGCATATTGTACCTCCCAAAGCAAATTCTTTTGCTTATTGTACGAAAATTGGGCAATTCTTATGCCCTGCATTTAAAAATTTTATGAATTTCCATGACGTTATATTTATGCGCCTGGTGAGTGAATGGGGGCACCTGCGTGGAAATACATATCAATGCCAGGCGGTTGATTCACGCTGAAATGCGAAAAAAGGGGGATTTTGGTATTCAAAGATTATTTAATCTTCGTTCATAGTTCTCTCATATTTTTCCTGCATACTAAAAAGCACAAAGTGAAACTGCTCCGGCGCGAGGGACGGAATACCGCTCGCATCTGGGGCAGACCAAGAAAACCTCCGTCCCCGCCCGGCCGGAGTTTACAATACAGAGAAACGGACAAAAGGCTTTTTACGAAAACTGCCGGATGTCCGTTTCATTTATTGTCTAAAAACTTCTTGACTTTAGCGCCACAAAGTGATAAATTATATATCATCAAATATTGTGAGGGGTCAAACGATGGTACATGTTGCTCAGGTGCGTTTTTACTGGTGCTACCGCTATTTTAACAATAGCGGCTGTTTTCATGCGCCTGTAACCGGATCAGTGCAGTAATACGAAAC
>JAQWCP010000202.1 GCA_028705905.1 Oscillospiraceae bacterium | reverse complement strand
AATATGATATGCGATGATATGCGAAATTAAATCTGACTTACAAATTAAGTGAAGATTTCCGTGTAGGCGAAAGGCGGTGTCTGTGTATGCTTACGGTGCGGAACGTTTCCCACGATCCATTTTACAACCAAGCCTTTGAGGAATATGTTTACCAGACGTATCTGGACGATGATGTTTTCCTGCTGTGGCAGAACGCCCCGGCGGTGGTGGTGGGCAGCTATCAGAACATCTGCCGGGAGGTGCACGTGGAAGCCCTGCGGCAGCGGGGAATCCCCGTGGTGCGCCGGATCAGCGGCGGCGGGACGGTCTATCACGATTTGGGGAATGTGAATTACACGTACATCGTCCGCGCCAGCGGCACGGTGGACTACGACGCCGTGCTCTCCCCGGTGATCGCGGCGTTGAATGAAATCGGCGTTCCCGCACGGAAGAACCGAACCTGTGACATCGCCATCGGCGATTTGAAGATCTCCGGCAGCGCACAGCGGATGACAAAGGGACGGCTGCTGCACCACGGCACACTGCTGTTTTCCTCCGACCTCGGCGTGCTGGATCAGATCACCACCCACCGGAAAAACGACTGCTTCCAGAGCCGGGGGACACAGTCCGCCATCTGCTCCGTCACCAATATTCGGGAACATCTGGCGAGCCCCATGACCATTGAGGAGTTTCAAGACCGGCTGCTGGCGCAGATGGTGCCGCCCGGATGTCCCCATCTGACGCTGACAGCGGAGCAGGAGGCGGAGGTCTGCCGTTTGCGGGACGAGAAGTACCGCAGCTGGGAGTGGACGTGGGGCAAGACGCCCGCCTTCACCTACGAGAAATCCGGGCAATTCCACGGCGCGCCTATCCGCATCGCCTACCAAGCCAAGCGCGGTATCGTTTCAAGCGCGGTCATCGACTGCGATGCTATCGACGGCGCGCTGGCGGCGCAGCTGCTCAACGGCGCGCGCTTAGACCCGGAGGGGTTTGTTGCCATCTGCCGCCGGTTGGCGGGCGACGGGGCGGAGGAATTGATGGACTATCTCATGTGAAGCGGCTATAAGACACTTTTGATAATCGTATCGCCGGGTACGGCAGAAAGGAACAACACGATGGAAAAGAAGATCAATATGCCCAAGCTGGCACCGGAAATGGAAAGCGGTGTTCTGTGTGCGTGGCTGAAGGAGGAGGGCGACACCATCGCCGCAGGCGAGCCGCTCTTTGAGATCGAGACCAACAAGGTGGTCAATCAGGTGGAGGCCACCGTCTCCGGCGTGCTGAAAAAGCAGCTGGCGGAGGAAGGCGACACCGTCTGTGTGGACACCGCCGTGGCGGTGGTGGAAGCGGAGTAAGACATGGAAAAGAAACCGGAATGGCTGAAGGTACGCTATAATCAGGACGCCGTCAACGAGGTGGCGGCGCTGATGCGGGATCTGAAGCTGAACACCGTCTGCAAGGAGGCCAACTGCCCCAATCTGGGCGAGTGCTACCAGAAGCACACCTCCACCTTTATGATCCTCGGCAGCGTCTGCACCCGGAACTGCCGGTTCTGCAATGTCACCACCGGCCATCCGCTGCCCCCCGACCCGGAGGAGCCCATGAACGTGGCAAGAGCCGCCAAAAAGCTGAATCTGCGGCACGTGGTGCTGACCTGCTCCACCCGTGACGACCTGCCGGACGGCGGCGCAGAGCAGTTCGCCAAGTGCGTCCGCGCCATTCGGGAGGTCTGCCCCGGCACCACCGTGGAGACGCTGATCTCCGACATGAAGGGCGACCACGCCGCGCTGGACACGGTGATCGCCGCCCACCCGGAGGTGCTGAACCACAATGTGGAGACGGTGAAGGAGCTGCAGGCTGCCGTGCGTCCCCAGGCGCGGTACGAGCGGTCCCTGGGCGTGCTGCGCTACTGCAAGGAGAAGGACCCCACGCTGCTGACCAAGACCGGCTTCATGGTGGGGCTGGGAGAGACGGAGGAGCAGATCGGCCGTCTCATGGACGATATTCTGGAGACGGGCTGCGACATCCTCACCATCGGGCAGTATCTCCAGCCCTCGCCCCAGCACTATCCGCTGGCACGGTACGCCACGCCGGAGGACTTCGCCCGCTGGAAGGAGCTGGCACTGTCCAAGGGCTTCCGCCATGTGGCGTCCGCGCCGCTGGCACGCAGCTCCTACAAGGCGTGGGAGGCACTGGAGGATGTGCATGATCTATATTGAGACAGGCTCCACGGATGTGTACTACAACTTCGCTCTGGAATACTACTTCACACTGGAAAAGCGTCTGCCGGAGACGGTGTTCCTTTTCTGGCGCACCACGCCCACGCTGATGGTGGGCAAGTACCAGAATGTGCTGGAGGAGATCAACAAGGTCTACGCCGACGAGCACGGCATCCATCTGGTGCGCCGCATGAGCGGCGGCGGCACCATCTATACGGACATGGGCGGCTGGCAGTTCACGTTCATCCAGCACAAGGAGGCCGGGGAGATCGAGTTCAGCCAGTACATTGCCCCGGTGATCGATGCGCTGAGGGAGATGGGGGTCAACGCCGCCTTCAACGGGCGCAACGACCTGACCATCGACGGCAAAAAGTTCTCCGGCAACGCCCAGTACCGGCTGGGCGACTGCATCGTGCACCACGGCTCGCTGCTGTTCGACACGGATATTGCGCAGATGGTGGCGTCCACCACGGTGGACAGCTACAAGATCACCTCCAAGAGCATCAAGTCCGTCCGGGATCGCGTGACCAACATCTCTGAGCATCTTCCCGCCCCCATGGACGCGGAGACCTTCAAGGAGACCATGGTGCGCCACATCATGAACGGCAGCACCGCTGTCTACACCGTCACGCCAGAGGATGACGCCCGTATCCGGGAGATCGCCGGGGAGCAGTTCCAAAGCTGGGAGCGGATCTTCGGCAGAAGCCCGAAGTTCACCATCGACCGGACGGGGCGCTTTGCCGGCGGGAAGGTGCAGTTCAAGCTGGACGTGCAGAAGGGGCTTATCCGGGACGCCGCCGTATACGGCGACTTTTTCTCCACGCTGGACGCAGACACCCTCTGCGCCGCGCTGATGGGCTGCCCCTATGAGCGGAACGCCGTGCTGGAAGCCCTCCGCAGCCACGGCATCGACGGCGCGGTGTACCGCATTTCCGCCGAGGAGCTTGCATCGGTGGTGGTGGACTGAACCGCTGGGCGCCTGTCCACTGCGAACCTTACATTTCCATATTGCAGCAAGACCGCCTACAGAAAACTGCAGACGGTCTTTTTTTCTTTAATTTTCGCTTCTTGCGATTTCCAGAACAAAGAGCGAGCCGCAGGTTTCACCCACATTTTTGAAGCTGTGATGCACCCTGGCAGCGTAAGCCGTTGTGTCGCCCGCGTGCAGATGACGCACCTCCGTCGAGCCATTCTCCTCTGAGCGAAGATAGATGTCAAATGTTCCATCCAGCACAAGGACATATTCCATCCCCTCGTGGTGATCGAAGGAATGCTGTGCGCCGGGCTCGTAAAACAGGCGAAATCCACCCAGCTTAAAAGGATCGTGTCCTTTTGCGAGTCCGAAAGCCTTGATACCCGGCTCAAAGGCGACCTCCGAGGCTGCATTCAGGTTGATCACCTTTTCATCGGCGAGAGGATGGGTAGATGTTACATCTGCCAAGGTCTTACCGTAGAGCTTGACCAGTGCATGGACCTTTTGAAAGCTGATCCCGCATTTCCCGTTTTCGACCATACTGATGAAGGCCGGCGTGACGCCAACGCTCTCTGCCACCTTCGCCAGCGAAAGACCCGCCTGCTGTCGGAATTCCTTCAATTTTGTCCCAATGATATAGTTGTCCACATTGTGATTCTCTCTGCCCATACGCACATCCACCTTGTCAAAAATAACCAGCATCACAAATCTCTCCCATTCTGTGATGCTATTTTTATTTTATCACAAAACCCTGTTTTCGGTAAAATGAAAGTATCGCAAAAGGTCTCGAAAAAGTTAGCACCCCAAATGGCATAAAAAGTGAGCCATTGTCAGCACCTGAAATAACAGCTACCCTTAGAATACCCTTTGTT
>JAQWCP010000201.1 GCA_028705905.1 Oscillospiraceae bacterium | reverse complement strand
ACAAAACCCTGCTACCTTGTTCATCTTAGAAAGGCGGTCTTTTATGACAAAGCACAAGAAAATCGCCCTTGCATTGCTCCTCGTCCTCATGGTCACCATGCTGTTTTCCACCACGGCTTTTGCCGCTGGTGGTGATGTGGCGGGCGCCATTGAGGGCACTTGGAACGATGCCTCCGGGCAGATCAAGACAGTGGTAAACAAGGTAGTATTCCCCGCAATTGACCTTATTCTGGCAGTGTTTTTCTTCGCCAAATTGGGGATGGCGTACTTCGACTATAGAAAACACGGTCAATTCGAGTGGAGCGCACCGGCGATTTTGTTTGCCTGCTTGGTGTTCACGCTAACGGCTCCGACCTATATTTGGACGATACTTGGGATGTAGGGTAGAGAGAAAAAATCAGGGCAGATTGCCCTGATTTTCTTGCTAATGATGTTCACTACCTTCACTATGCCTGCCATTTTCTTCGTGACGACCGGGAGCTATGGCATCACTACCTCCACGGCTGAATAACCTCCATAGCAGAACAGATAAATGACATCCTTATATTTTTGAGGCAAACGCAGAACCAGGTCCAATAGCTCTTTGTCATTTTCTGTATGTAAAATGGTTCCGAATCTACACCCTCAATAGAATTACCTTTTTGTGGAAGAAGCTCTTTAAAACATCCTTGCAGGCATTGATGGCAACACGAATAAGCCAAGCCTTTTCGTGAGCATCGCTTTCAAAGGGACATTCATAGAGGATGTACTTCAAAAACACCTCTTGAGATACATCCTCCACGTCGCTGTAACTTCTCAGATGTATAAAGCATATGCGGCGAACAGTGTCCGCATAAAGACTAAGCGCTCTGTTCGCCTCGGCTTCATTCCTCATAGGCGCTCCTGTTAGCGATGGCAACTTCCGCCGCTACGCTGCGAATTGTGATATCTGATAAAACCTATTGCTTGTACCGTTTTCATCCAGATGCCATTGTTGTTTGAAGGCAGCGAGCTTCTATATTCCTTCATGCTTCTGATCTTTTTCTGAATAGCAGGAGGATGGAAGTATAGGTATTTGACCGGATCTCTGGCAGCCGGTATCAAAATCAGTATAAAAAGCAAACACTCGATGAAACATTAAATAAGCAAAATCATCATTATTACTTCTCATATTCACAATGGACGCTTTCGCCTAATATAATAAGCGAAAGCGTCCAATAAGACAGGTTACTTCATCCTCATTACCCTCATAGCGTTTAAGATGGCAATAACAGATACACCAACATCGGCGAACACGGCTTCCCACATGGTAGCAATTCCGAACGCGCCCAGCAACAGGAAGATGCCCTTTATTCCGAGAGCAAAGAAGATGTTCTGCCACACAATGCGTTTCGTAAATTTGGCGATGTCTATGGCGTCAAGAAGTTTTGATGGTTCGTCGGTCATCAATACGATGTCTGCCGCTTCAATGGCTGCATCCGAGCCAAGACCGCCCATGGCGATACCGACATCCGCTCTTGCCAGCACTGGCGCGTCATTGATACCGTCGCCTACAAAGGCGAGCTTGCCTTTGTAGCGTTTTTGCCCGTCGAGCATTTCTAATTTCTCAACCTTTTGGTCGGGAAGAAGCCCTGCGTAAACCTCGTCAAGCGCAAGCTCCTTTGCTATGGCCTCCCCAATTATCGCATTGTCGCCGGTCAACATGACGGTTTTGCGAATACCTCTTGCTTTCAAACCAGCAATAGCGTCTCGGCTATCCTCTTTGATCTCGTCTGAAATCACAATGCAGCCCGCAAATTGATTATCAACGGCGACATAGACTTTTGTTCCAATATCGTTAGATTCCAAAAATGGAATGTTAGACGTTTTCATCAGTTTATCGTTGCCGGTCAACACGACCTTGCCATTTACACTGACGCGAATGCCATGCCCTGATATTTCGCTATAGTCTTCCAAACGTTCTTTATCCACTGGCTTATCGTAAGCCTTTAGGATAGACAGAGCAATAGGGTGATTAGAAAAAGCCTCGGCGTTCGCCGCATATTCTAAAAGCTCACTTTCGGTAAATTCATTGGCTGGGTAAACCCCAATTACCTGAAACACTCCCTTTGTGAGTGTGCCGGTTTTATCAAACACGACAATATCAAGGTTGCCCAGTGCTTCCAAGTAATTGCTACCTTTAACGAGTACGCCTTTCTTTGACGCTCCGCCAATGCCACCGAAAAAGCCAAGCGGTATGGATATGACAAGCGCACAGGGGCAGGAAATAACAAGGAATATGAGACCGCGGTTTATCCATTCAGACCAAACACCGCCCATGAAAATCGGAGGAATAACGGCAAGAAGTGCCGCAAGCCCCACAACAACAGGGGTGTAATATCTTGAAAAGGTGGTGATAAAGTTTTCTGTCGGCGCTTTCTTACTCGAAGCATTCTCAACCAAGTCGATAATTTTTGCAACGGTTGATTCGCCAAATGTTTTTGTAACCTCAATAGTCAACACGCCGTTTTGATTGATGCAGCCTGAAAGCGCCGTATCGCCAGCCTTAACTGTCCTCGGTACGGATTCGCCGGTGAGCGCCTTCGTATCCAACATGGATTCGCCATCTATAACAACACCGTCAAGCGGGATTTTTTCGCCCGGTTTTACGACGATGAAGTCACCAACGGCAACCGTTTCTGGGGAGACTTTTACAAGCTCATTACCTTTTTTGATTGTTGCGGAATCAGGCCGGATGTCCATGAGATCAGCGATTGATTTCTTTGAGCTGCGCACAGCGGCGTCTTGAAAATATTCGCCAATCTGATAAAATAGCATGACGGCAACAGCCTCTGGAAAATCGCCAATTGCAAATGCGCCTATTGTCGCAACACTCATAAGGAAATTTTCATCAAATATCTGCCCTTTGGTTATGTTTTTTAATGCCCTTAGCACTACCCCGCCGCCCAGGATTAGATAAGCAACAAGGAATATCGCAAGTTCAGCGTATATATTCAGCTCAAACAACTTGCTCATAAGTATTCCCGCCCCAAAGATAACAGCGCCAGTTATTAGCTGGATAATCTGTTTTTTGCTGGACTCTCCGCCATGAGAATGGTCATGTCCGTGATCATGATTTTTTTCTATTGTACCTTTATCAATGACGACAACGTCCGGCTCGTACTTGCGTACTATGTCTGCAATACCTGCGGTAATGTTTTCTGCGTAGCTTTCCGACACCTCCAATTTGAGTGACGTGGTCATGAAGTTTAATGTAGCGGATAAAACGCCGCTTTGATTTTTAACTGCATTTTCAATTTTAGCAGCACAGTTTGCGCAGTCCAATCCTTGTAATAGATACTCTTTCTGCATTTGAAAACCCTCCTATTGTTATTGCATAGTTGTTCATACACTCAACTATTTGAGCAAAAAAATACTTACTCGTTAATATGCTCAAAGCCCTTATCAATAATATCTTTCACATGATCGTCGGCAAGAGAATAGTAGGCTATCTGACCATCCTTGCGGAATTTGACCAAATTTGAAAGGCGCAGAGATTTGAGTTGATGCGATATGGCTGATTTCGTCATGTTGAGAAGCACGGCCAAGTCGCAGACGCACATTTCGCTCTGCTCTAAAGCCCAAAGGATTTGTACCCTTGTGCCGCCTGAAAACATCTTATATAAATTGGCGAGCTTATTAAATTCCTCTTTGGATGGCATATGCTCACGAACACCTGCGACAACATCAGTATGTATAACATCACAATCACATATTGGCTGTTTTTCCATTGGGTAACACCTCCATTATCTAGTTGAACAATCATTCAACTAATGCTAGTATATGAAATTCGAATGGATTTGTCAACAGGAATTTTATAGAAATTTTTATCAATACGCCTACCGTTTAATGTCACGTCATTGTGAAGAAATGTGAATAAAAATCCACTCACAGTCCTTATGTGAGGATACTCTGGACGATACTTGGATTATGATATTGGAATAGGAAGTGGGCAACCAAGCCAAGGTTGCCCACACTTTCGTAGTAGTCAAGATCAGCTTTGGTAATCCTACTTTATGTCATACTAAGGT
>JAQWCP010000010.1 GCA_028705905.1 Oscillospiraceae bacterium | reverse complement strand
CCGCTCACGTCTGATGCGCTGGCCCGGGAAATCCAAACATTTTTTGGCGGCACGGACTATCTGCACTTTTACGATGCGGCGGCGCCTCTCGTGACTGCTGAGAGCATTGATATGGAGCGGGCCTATCTGGCATCCCGGTACGACAAAGGGAGGGCAGATTACATCAACTGTCCCATGACAGAAGAAGAGTATTTGGCATTTTGGAATGCGTTATGTACTGCCCGGGAAGCGCCTGTCCACGGCTTTGAAGACCAGAGCGTTTTTGAAGGATGCATGCCGGTGGAGGTAATGGGCAGGAGAGGGCCCGACACACTGCGCTTTGGCCCGTTAAAGCCAAAAGGGCTGCGGGATCCGCGCACGGGGAAAACGCCTTATGCTGTGGTGCAGCTTCGAAAAGACAATGCAGAGGGCAGCATTTACAATCTGGTCGGGTTCCAGACACATCTGGCTTTTCCAGAGCAAAAACGGGTGTTTTCTATGATTCCTGCGCTTCATGATGCCCAATTTGTCCGATATGGAGTGATGCACCGGAATACGTATCTGGATTCCCCCCGTCTGCTCAACCGCTATTACCAGGCGCGGAAAGAGGAACGGGTGATGTTTGCGGGACAGGTGACCGGGGTGGAAGGGTATGTGGAATCCACCGCTTCCGGCGCCCTTTGCGGGATTGAATTGGCCCGGCGCCTTTTGGGAGAAGCCCCGTTGAACTTGCCGAAAGAGACGGCGTCGGGGGCTTTGGCTGCGTATATCAGCGACGAAACGGTGATGGAGTTTCAGCCGATGAATATCAATTTTGGCTTAATCCCGCCACTGGATTACCGTGTGCGGGGGAAAAAGGAGAAAAACACGGCCATTGCAAACCGAGCGCTTGCAGCTTTGGCACAGTGTTTGCAAACATAATGGAGCCAAGAAATGCCTGATGTGGTTGACGGGAAACGAGGGGGAAATACCATGAAGATTATCGTAGACGCAATGGGCGGCGACAACGCGCCGAGAGAATTGGTGCGCGGCGCACTACAGGCGGCAGGGGAACATGAACTGGAAATTGTCCTTGTGGGGCAGGGAGAAACGCTCCTGAAAGTATTGGAAGAGGACGGGATAAAATCCCTTCCAAAAGGGGTGGAGATTGCCCATGCCCAGCAGGTAATTACGATGCAAGACAACCCTGCAACTGCATTTCGGGAAAAAACAGATTCTTCTCTTACGGTGGCACTGCATTTGCTGCGGGATGGAGAAGGGGACGCTGTTGTTTCTGCCGGCTCTACAGGGGCGCTTTTGTCGGCGGCCACATTGATTGTCAAGCGTGTCAAGGGCATCAGAAGGGCCGCCCTGGCTCCCCTGGTACCCAATGGGCAAGGTGGTATGATTCTCATTGACTGTGGCGCAAATGTGGAGTGCACATCGGAATATCTTTTGCAGTTTGCCTATTTGGGCAGTGCATATGCAGAGCGGGTACTCAACCGTCCGGAGCCGCGCGTGGGACTGCTGAACATTGGAACAGAGGCAACCAAGGGGACTCCGTTATATCAGGAGACATATGGTCTGCTGAAAGCGGCCGGTGATGCGGGAAGGCTGCATTTTGTGGGCAACGTGGAAGCGCGGGAAGCGGTGCTGGGCGCTGTGGACGTGCTGGTGGCAGACGGGTTTTCCGGCAATATCATGCTAAAATCCATCGAAGGAACCGCATTGTTTTTGGCGGGGGAAGTGAAAAAGATGTTTCAAAAGAACGCCAAGTCAAAATTGGCGTATCTTGGCATCAAAGACGGCATGACCGAGTTTAAAAAATTGTTGGATTACAGAGAAGTGGGCGGAACGGCACTTTTGGGAATCTCCAAGCCGGTGGTGAAGGCGCACGGGTCCAGTGATGCGCTGGCCATTCGCAATGCCATTTACCAAGCCGCCGCATTGGCGGATTCCGGCATGATCTCAGACGTAGCGGAAGGGATTGGCCACATGCGCCTGAATGGCCGTCAACCGTCGGAGTCTGAAAACGAAAAAAACTATTGACATGATGATGGAATATGCATATTATTTTATTGATTGATGAATCTTAGAAGTCTGATTTCAGAGTAAAGGTGGAAGTGTCAAAATGATTTTTGAGAAAGTATGCGGGCTCATTGCGGAGCAGTTTTCTGTGGATGTGGGTACGATTACAATGGAGACGTCGTTTGCGGAAGATCTGGGTGCGGATTCTCTTGATATTGTAGAGCTTAGCATGGCACTGGAAGAAGAATTTGATGTGGGAGAACTGGAAGATGAAGAGTTGACTTCCATGCTGACAGTGGGGGACCTGGTGCGATTTTTGACCAGCCGGGTAGACTAAGCGCGTAAAGAAGCGGAGAGGCGGATGAAGGCGGCACCGCCCCTTCATCCGTTGTATTGCTTCCCCGGCGGGAGAGAAGGGATCAGATGTACAATGGATGATTTCAGTGTGGAACGGAATGAAGCATGTTCGTTTTGCGTTGAAATGATCACATTGTTGGATTTCCCGTCTCGTTGGGTTCCCATGTAGTTGAAAAGATAGATATGGGTCGCCCCCGTGGCGGCCCGTTTTTATTCTCATGGAGTCTAGCAGACAAGGAGGAAAACAAATGGATACAATCGAACAAGCGTTGGGGTATGTTTTTCTGGACAAGTCGTTGCTGGAAAATGCATTGACACACAGCTCTTATGCCAATGAAAACCGTGGCCGCAGCACAGGCAGCAACGAGAGATTGGAATTTTTGGGAGATTCTGTTTTGGGGATGGTCGTAGCCGAATATCTGTATTTGGAAAACCCCAAACTGCCGGAAGGCGAGCTGACAAGGCTGCGGGCCAATCTTGTGTGCGAACAAAGCTTGGTGTTGGTAGCGCAGAAATGGAACTTAGGCACGCATTTAAAGCTGGGGCGCGGCGAGGAGAGCGGCGGCGGCCGAGAACGGCAGTCTATTCTGGCCGACGCTGTGGAAGCCGTTCTGGCCGCTGTCTACCTGGACAGTGGTCTTTCGGAAGCAAGCCGGATCATTCGCACGTTTTTGCTGGATAACGAAACGCAGGACGTGATTCGAGACTACAAAACAGCGCTGCAGGAGCTGGTGCAGGGGGAGGGCAAGCAAACACTGGTCTATCACCTGCAAGGAGAGCATGGCCCGGACCATGCAAAGATCTTTTCTGTAGAAGTGCTGATTGATGGTGTTGTTGCCGGCAAAGGAGAAGGACGCAGCAAAAAGGAGGCAGAGCAGGCGGCAGCCCGTGACGCCATTGAGCATAATTAAAGCGGAACCAGTCATAGCAATGGCGAAACCGCCAGCGGGGAGGTGCGTGTTTTGTATCTGAAGGCATTGGAGATACAAGGATTTAAATCATTTCCCGATAAGACGGCCATCTCGTTTGACCGTGGGATTTCCGCCGTTGTCGGCCCAAATGGCAGCGGGAAATCCAATTTGTCCGATGCCATTTTATGGGTCTTGGGAGAGCAAAAATCCCGCGCGCTACGGGGCGGAAAAATGGAGGACGTGATTTTCGGCGGAACCCAGATGCGGAAAGCGGTGGGGTTTGCACAGGTGACGTTGGTTTTGGATAACGCAGATGGCGCCTTGCCTTTGGGTGAACGGGAAGTGATGGTCTCCCGCCGATATTACCGCTCTGGAGAGAGCATATATTCCATCAACCGCACCGCCGTTCGGCTGCGGGATGTACACGAGCTGTTTTTGGATACCGGCTTGGGTCAAGAAGGGTATTCCATCATCGGGCAAGGCAAGATCGATGAAATCCTGTCCGCCAGGCAGGAAGAAAGACGTGGCGTTTTAGAAGAGGCGGCCGGCATTTCCCGATTCCGGTATCGAAAAGAAGAGGCGGAACGCAAGCTGAATCGAACCGAGGAAAACCTGCTGCGCATCACAGATAAGATATCTGAGTTGGAGCTGCAAGTTGTGCCATTGCAAGAACAGGCGGAGCGAGCCAGGCAATATTTGCATCTACGGGACGAGCTGCGCGGTTTGGAGGTGTCCCTCTGGCTGACCCAGTTGGAACGTTTGCGGGAGAACCGGCGGGACATTGGGTGCAGGCTGGAGGCCGCCCTGGAACAGAGAGAAGTGCTGCAACAGGCGCTTCAAGCCTTATATGACCAGGCAGAGACGCTGCAACATACCATGCGGGAACAGGACGTGGCGTTGGAGCAGACAAGGCAGGCGATGGCTGGGTGGAGCGCGCGGCAAGGAGAGGCGGAGAGCCGCCTTGCGGTGATGGAAGCGAAAGCTGCCGATCTTTTGGAGCGCAGGCAGGGGCTGGAAAAGGAAGAAGAGGCCCAGAGCGTGCGTATGAATCGCCTTTATGACCAGACGGAAGAAAAGCGTGCCCGCCTGGGGCAAATAGAAAAGCAGCAGGCAGAGCTGGAGCAGCTTTGCCAGGAAGACCAGAAACAGCGGCTGCAAATACAAAAAGAGCGAGATGCGCTGTGCGGTGCCCAGGATTTGCGCGCCCGCCAAGCGGCTGTCCGGAAAGCACAGACAGAAGCAGCGCGCCAGCGGCAAGCTGCCTTGCAAGCAGTGCTGGATGAATTGTTGGCGCGGGAAACCCAGATGAATCAGGAGAAAGACGCATATTTCGCAAGAGAAACGGATGCGAGAAATGCGGTGGACACGTCAGGACAGGCCCTGAAAGAAGCACAGGGTGCGTTGCAGCAAGCAACAGAGCGGCTTCTTGCAGTCCAGGATCAGGTGGAACAGCAGGAAAAGAAAACGCAAGCCGCTGTGCAGGAGAGAGAAGCGCTGCTCCGTCAGCTGGAGCAGGCGGCAGCGAAAATACAGATGCTAAAGGAACTGGAAGACCTGTATGAGGGATATTCCAGAGCGGTGCGCGTTTTGATGAAGGCGGCCAAGGCTATTCCGGGCATCCGCGGACCGGTTTCCATCCTCATCCAGGTATCGCCGCCCTATGCATTTGCCATTGAGGTGGCGTTGGGCGGTGCTTTGCAGCAGATTGTGGTGGAGACGGATCAAGTGGGCAAGGCGGCCATTGAATATCTCAAACGAGAAGAGGCTGGGCGTGCCACTTTTTTGCCTATGAATACGGTGCATGGGAAACCCATGGATGTGGAACGCATTGCCAGAGAACCGGGCTTTTTGGGGATTGCCAGCGCTTTGGTTTCCAACGAGCCGGAATATGATGACGTGATTGCATATTTGCTGGGACGCACCGTGGTGGTGTCTGATCTGGATCACGCCATTCCCATGGCACGCAAATATCAATATCAATTTCGCATCGTGACGCTGGACGGCCAGATGCTCCAAAGGGGCGGCGTGATGACGGGGGGCAGTGCCGGGAAAAAAGCCGGCATTTTGTCCCGTGCTGTGGAACTCGACCAGATAAAGCGGCAGCAGCAACACTTACAAGCAAAGCTGTCCGGCGATAGGGCGGCGGAACAAGAACAGAATGCGCTGGCCCGGGCACGCACCCAATTGCAGGCGCTGGAACAGGCACGCAGCCAAGATATGGAGCGGGTTGTCTCTCTTCAACTGACCTATGAGCAATGCAAGGCCGGCCATGTTGCGCTTTTGTCCCAGGGGCGGGAGCAGGAAAAAGCATTTGCACTTCTGCAAGCCCGGGTCGAAGAAACGACAAACGAGATGGTCTCTCTTGCCCAAGCGTTACAACAGGGAGACACTGCGCAAAGCATGCTGGACGAGACCCTGGACCAAGAGGGCGAAAGACAACAAGCGCTGGACAGAGAGATGGAGGCCCTAGCCGCCCAGGATACCCGGCGGCAGACCCAGCTGGCCGCCCTGCAGTCGGAGCGCGCGGCCCTGGAAGTCGGATTGGAAGAGCTGCTGGCCCTATTCCAAGGGATGGAGGAGGACCGGCAGATGCGGCAAACACAACAAAAGGAACTTGCCGCTTCTGCTCAAAATTTCTTACAGCAGATAGAAGAACAGAAAGCATCCATCCAGTCTTTCCAGCAGAAGCAGGCTCAAATGCAGACAGAACTGCAAACGTTGGCACAGGAGCGGATGCAATTGGAAGGCCAGCGTGTGCGGGATGAGAAAGAAACGCAAAAGACAAATCAGTCTCTTTTGCAGCTGGAGCGAGTGTGTGCGGCTCTTGCACAGAAGAAGCAGGAATGGGACTTGGAGGAAAAAGGGATATTAGAAAAACTGTGGGACACATATGGCTTATCCCACAGCGGGGCGCTCCCGCTCCAGCAAAAGCTGGAGAATATTGCGGAGGCATCCCGGCGCATTGGGACGTTGAAGCAGAAGATGCGGGCGCTAGGCGCCCCCAATTTGGGCGCCATTGAAGAGTTCGAACGGGTGAACAGCCGATATGAATATCTAACCCGGGAGCGGGCGGATATTACACAAGCAAAAGAAGAACTCAAACGCATCATTCAGGCGATTACAGTTGAGATGAAGGAAGTGTTCCGTGTCCAGTTTGACACGTTGAACCAATTGTTTTCCCAGGTGTTCCAAGCGCTGTTTGGTGGTGGAAAGGCCTACCTGGAGCTGGAGACGGACAAAGACATTTTGGAGTGCAACATCGAAATCCGGGCGCAGCCACCGGGCAAGTCGCTCAAGACGATTTCTTTGCTTTCCGGTGGGGAGAAGGCATTTGTGGCCATTGCGCTGTACTTTGCCATCTTAAAATTACGGCCCACACCTTTTTGTATTATGGATGAAATTGAAGCGGCCTTGGACGAGCAAAACGTGATGCGGTTTGCGCAGTATTTGCGATCGATTTCGGGTCAGACCCAGTTTATTGTCATCACCCATCGCCGGGGCACCATGGAAGAGGCCGACATTCTATACGGCGTCACCATGCAAGAGCAGGGCGTTTCCAAGGTGGTGACGTTACGACTGGATGAAGCATCGGATGCATTGCAATTTTCATAGAGTGGAGAAGAAACATGAGTTTTTTGAATAAAATCAAAGAGAAATTAACCAAGACGCAGAAGGCCATTGGCGGTTCTCTGGATGGCATTTTTTCCGGCTTCTCTTCCTTAAAAGACGACTTTTTTGACGAGTTGGAAGAAACGCTTATTTTGGCGGATATCGGTGTGGAGACCTCCATGCGGGTGGTGGAAGCACTGCGGGCCAAAATCAAGGAGGAGAAGATCAAGGAACCGGAAGCGGCGAGAGAGGCATTGCGCGCCATTTTGACCGAGATGCTGCAAGTGGGTGATACGGAAATGCACCTGGAGACAAAGCCGTCTGTCATTTTGGTCATCGGCGTCAACGGGGTGGGGAAAACCACAACCATCGGCAAGCTGGGTGCCGCATGGAAGCAGGCAGGCAAAAAGGTGCTGCTATGCGCCGCCGACACATTCCGTGCCGCAGCCGCAGACCAGCTACAGGTCTGGGCGGAACGGGACGGTGTGGAATTGGTCCGTCAAAAGGAAGGCGCAGACCCTGCCGCTGTGGTGTTTGACGCCCTCTCCGCGGCCAAGGCCCGCGGTAGCGACCTTGTGATTTGCGATACGGCCGGCCGGCTGCACAACAAGCAGAATTTGATGAATGAGCTGAGTAAAATCAGCCACATCATTGACCGGGAGCTGCCGGATGCCGACCGGGAAACGCTTCTGGTATTGGACGCCACGACAGGGCAGAACGGCTTGTTGCAAGCGGTTCAGTTTCAAGAAGCGGCGGGCGTTACAGGCGTTGTTTTGACCAAATTGGACGGTACTGCCAAAGGTGGAATCGTCTTTGCCATAGCAGATACATTGGGCATCCCTGTCAAATACATCGGCGTGGGGGAACAGGTGGATGACCTGATGCCGTTTGACGCCACGGAATTTGTCCAGGCGATGGTTTAGAAGGGATGGGAAAACGATGACGCTGGTATTGGCATCGCAAAATCAGAAAAAACTAGGGGAGATGCAAGAGATTCTATCCCATCTGGGGGTGGAGGTGGTCTTGCAGTCTGCTTTGGGTGTGCATGTGGATGTGGAAGAAACGGGGCAAACCTTTGCGGAAAACGCGTGGCTCAAAGCTCACGCTGTTATGCAGGAGACCGGTCAGCCCGCCATTGCGGATGATTCCGGCCTTGTGGTGGATGCGCTGGGCGGTGCGCCTGGCATCTACTCCGCCCGATATGGCGGCGAAGACCTGGACGATGTGGGCCGGTATCGCCTGCTACTCCGAAATATGGAAGGGGAAGCGAACCGCGCATGCCGCTTTGTCTGTGCCATTGCTTGCTGTTTCCCGGATGGGAGCGTGCTGACGGCAGAAGGCATTTGCGAAGGGGTTGTGGGCGATGCACCCCGGGGGGAAGGCGGATTTGGATATGACCCCATCTTCTTCTTGCCGGAGCTGGAGCGGAGCATGGCGGAACTGACGCCCATGGAAAAACACAACATTTCCCATCGTGGAAACGCATTGCGCCAATTTGCGCAAAAGATGGCGGCGCGCGCCGCAGAAATGAAACCGGAAAGATAGGAGAATATTATGGAATTAACCAGCAAACAGAGGGCTTACCTGCGAAGTTTGGCCAATGGGGTGGATACCATTCTGCACATCGGGAAAGATGGAATCAGTGATACAGTGATCACCCAGGCAAACGATGCATTGGAAGCAAGAGAGCTGATCAAATGCAGAGTATTGGAAAATGCGGGCCTGACGGCAAGAGAAGCCTGCGATCTGCTGTCACAGAAGACCCGCAGTGAGCAAGTCCAGGTCATTGGTTCAAAATTTGTGCTATACCGCAAGAGTCATAAAAAGGAAATCAAGCATATTACATTGCCCCTGCAAAAATAAGAGAGGATTCTCGTTTGGGAAATGGTCGGGAGGATCAAGATGGATGGGATAATTCAGCCAAAAAAGATTGGGATTTTTGGCGGCACATTTAACCCGCCCCATGCGGGGCATATTTTGTCTGCCCGGGCGGCGGCGGAACAACTTGGCATAGACCTGCTATTTTTTGTTCCAACAGGGATGCCCCCGCACAAATCTTTGCCAGAGGGCACGCCCACGGCGCAAGAACGGCTGGAGATGTTGCATCTTGCGGTAGACGGCATTCCAAATGCCAAGGTGCTGGATCTGGAATTGAAGCGGGAAGGAAAAAGCTATACCATTGATACCATCCGCACGTTGCAGGGGGAGTACCCCCATGCCATGTTTTATCTGATGATGGGGACGGATATGTTCCAGACATTGGAGACATGGCAAGAACATGAATCCCTGCTTTCCCTGGTGTGCCCTGTTGTCTTCAACCGGGGCGAGCAAGGAGAAACGGAGCGGAATGCAAAATATGCGGCCAGGCTGAAGGAGAAATATGGCACCAACAGCATTTGTATCAATGCCGAACCGTTGGTCATCTCTTCAACCGACCTTCGGCAAGCGACAGAAGACGGTACATGGAACAAATTTGTCTTTTCGTCCGTCTATGGATATATCCTGCGCAAACAGCTGTATGGGGTACAGAAAGATCTGAAGCACCTTTCCATGGAGGAGCTGCGGGCTGTGGCTTGTAGTTTTCTCAAAGCCAAACGGGTTTCCCATGTGTTGGGGACGGAACGGGCAGCCATTGCCCTGGCGGAGCGGTGGGGCGCTGTGAAAGAGGATGCACAAGTGGCCGCCTTGCTCCATGACTGCACCAAGCGGCTGGAAATGGAAGAACAGTTGAAATTATGCGAGAAATATGGTATTGTGTTAGACAAATTGGAACAAAAGACATTGAAATTGTTGCATGCCATCACCGGAGCAGAAGTGGGGCGGGATGTGCTGGGTGTTTCGGACGCCATATACACAGCCATCCGATGGCATACAACCGGCCGGGCGAACATGAGCCTTTTGGAAAAAACAATTTACTTGGCTGATTTCATTGAAGAAAACCGTGATTTTTCAGGGGTGGAATCCCTTCGCACATTGGCGTTTGAAGACCTGGATGAAGCAATGCTCCTTGGCCTCAACATGACCATCGAAGAGATGAATGAACGGGGCAACCCGGTTCATTTCCGCACCCTGGAAGCGAGGGACTGGTTGAAAGGAACCAAACATGAGTGCTAATTACAGAAATGGTTCTTCCTCTGGCAATCGGAGCCAAAGAGGAAAGAGAGAGAAAAAATCCGGGTTCCGGAAATGGATGTTCGTCCCCCTGATCCTGATTATCCTTGTGGTGGCGGTGTTTATTTCGTACAAAATGATGGTGCGGCCACCCAGCGTGGGACAGGGTATTTTGCAGGAAGACGGGACAACGGCAGAGCCCACACGGGTACAAGGAAGCGGTAGGAAGCAGGACGTTTATACCTTTTTGCTGTGCGGAACAGATGATGGGAACGGCGGAACAGATACCATCATGGTTGCGGCCTACGACGTGAAAAATCAGAAAATGAATGTGATGAGCATTCCGAGAGACACCATGGTCAATGTGAGTTGGAGCACGAAGAAAATCAACTCATCGTACAATGCAGGCGGCATCTCCCGATTGGCGCAGGAAGCAGGAAATTTAATCGGGTTTCCCTTGGACTTCTACATCAAAGTAGACTTGAAAGGGTTTGTACAATTGATCGATGCGCTGGGGGGCGTGGAGTTTGAAGTACCCTATAATATGAATTATGACGACCCCGCGCAGCATTTGTCTATTCATGTAAAAAAAGGGATGCAACACTTGAACGGTGCAGACGCGGTGGGTGTTGTGCGCTGGAGAAAGAACAATGATGGGACAGGCTATTCCTCTGGCGATATTGGGCGGATCCAGACCCAGCAAGCATTTTTGAAGGCAGTTGGAAAGAAATGCCTCAATTTTGGGAATATTACAAAGGTAAAAGAATTTGCCGAGATTTTTTCCAAATATGTGGAAACGAATTTGTCGCTGGGCAACCTCATCTGGCTGGGGCAGCAGGGGCTTGGCATAGATATAGACAATATCCACTTTTTCACCATGCCGGGCAACTACGCAGCAACATATCACGGGGCGTCTTATGTGACGCCTGACATTGACCAATTGGTAGAGGCGATCAACACATACTTGAATCCATATTTGGCAAATGTGACAAATGAGGATGTGGATGTGATGACCGTTACCAGCCGGGGGAAATTGGTGTCCAGCACCGGGCAATTGGCAGACGGCACCACCTCTTCCGGCGTGAAAAACAGCGGCGCCCCCACCAATGCCGGGGCAACGTCGGCGGGGACAGCAACGCCGAAGCAAAGCAAAGTGCCAACGGGTACAGTGACGGCAAGGCCATCGGCAACACCAAAGCACTCAGCCACGTCGACGCCGGGGGCAACTGCCACGCCGAAGCCCACACCGAAATCTTCGGCGTCCCCCATACCAATTGAAACACAGACGCCCAACACACCGGAACCGACGAAAGATATTCCCGTCCCAACAGGGGCGGTGGAGGAATCTGCCGGTTGACGGCAGATAGATCAAAGAACGATGCTGAAAGGAGCATGCTTGTGATAACACCAAAGGAAATGGCTCAGGCAGTGGTAAAAGCGTTAGATGGAAAAAAAGGACAAGATATCTGCGTAATGGAGACCACAGCGCTGACCACGCTGGCAGACTATTTTGTGCTTTGCACCGCCAGTTCGACCACTCATTTAAAAACGTTGTCCGATGAAACGGAAAAAGCGCTGAAGGAACTGGGGGAGATGCCCCATCATATCGAAGGATATCGCAGTGGGAGTTGGGTTTTGCTGGATTTTGGCTGTCTGATTGTCCATTTGTTTTTGGAGGAAGCGCGGGATTTTTATGGACTGGAACGTCTGTGGAGCGATGCAAAACAGGTCAATTTTTCAGAATAGGTGGAACCAGCGCCAAATTGCCCCCCGGCTCGCACGTGTTATGCGCAGCGAACCGGGGATTTCCCATGGGAAAGTCAGGCGGGCGCCGCATCTGCTTTTTATGATACGGGAGGAAGCGAGTTACAATGAAATACGAGTTTGACCGCATTGAGAAGAAATGGCGGGATCGGTGGGCGGCAGAAAAAACATATGCCGTCAAAACCGGAGGGTCGGGGAAAAAGTTTTATGCCTTGGTGGAATTTCCTTATCCGTCCGGCCACGGTTTGCACGTGGGACATGCAAGGCCTTATACTGCAATGGACGTGGTGGTCCGCAAGCATCGCATGCAAGGGGAAAATGTTTTATTTCCCATTGGATGGGATGCATTTGGTCTGCCTACGGAGAACTATGCAATTGCCAATAAAATTCATCCTGTCAAAGTGACGGAAGAAAACGTGAAGGTCTTTAAAAACCAGCTTCAGATGTTGGGGTACAGTTTTGATTGGGATCGGGAAGTGAACACCACAGATCCCGGTTATATGAAATGGACCCAGTGGATTTTCCTAAAGCTGTATGAACACGGCCTGGCTTACAAAGCCAAAATGCCGGTCAACTGGTGCACCTCCTGTAAATGTGTCCTGGCGAATGAGGAAGTGGTAGACAACGCCTGCGAACGCTGCGGCAGCCCTGTGGTGCGGAAAGAAAAAAGCCAGTGGATGTTGAAAATTACAGAGTATGCGCAGCGGCTTTTGGATGATCTGGAGGATTTGGATTTCATTGAACGGGTGAAGATTCAGCAGAGGAACTGGATCGGCCGCAGTACCGGCGCCAACGTGGACTTTGCCACCACCGCCGGCGAAACGCTGCAAGTGTATACCACCCGGCCGGACACGCTGTTTGGGGCTACGTACATGGTCATCGCACCGGAGCACGAATATGTGAAGAAATGGGCCGATGGGCTTCAGAATTTCAAAGAAGTGCAAGCCTACTGTGAGCAGGCAGGCAGAAAGTCTGACTTCGAGCGGACGGAAATGGTCAAGGAAAAGACGGGTGTGGAATTGAAGGGCGTGCGTGCCATCAATCCTGTGACAGGAAACGAAATTCCCGTTTTCATTTCGGATTATGTTTTGTCCACTTATGGCACCGGCGCCATTATGGCGGTGCCGGGCCACGATGCAAGAGACTGGGAGTTTGCCAAAAAATTTGGCCTGCCCATCATTGAAGTGGTGGCTGGCGGCAACGTGGAGGAAGCGGCATTTACGGATGTGGAGACCGGGAAGATGGTGAATTCCGGCTTCTTGAACGGCTTGGAAGTGGCAGAGGCAAAGAAAAAGATTGTGGAATGGCTGGTTGCCAAGAAATTAGGCGAAGCCAAGGTAAACTATAAGCTGAGAGACTGGGTGTTTTCACGGCAGCGGTACTGGGGCGAGCCGATTCCCATGGTGCATTGTCCCAAATGCGGTTATGTTCCCCTGCCAGAAGACCAGCTTCCTCTGTCGTTGCCGGAGGTGGAGTCTTATGAGCCGACGGACAACGGAGAATCTCCCATTGCGGCCATTCGCAGCTGGGTTGAGACCACCTGCCCCCATTGCGGCGGTCCGGCAGAGCGGGAAACAGACACCATGCCCCAGTGGGCTGGTTCCTCCTGGTATTTCCTGCGATACATGGATCCCCATAACAATGAGGCGCTGGCGTCAAAAGAGGCACTGGATTATTGGAGCCCGGTGGATTGGTACAACGGGGGCATGGAGCATACCACGCTGCATTTGCTATATTCCAGGTTCTGGCACAAGTTTTTGTATGACATTGGCGTTGCCCCCACAAAAGAGCCGTATCAAAAACGGACGAGTCACGGCATGATCCTGGGTGAGGGCGGCGAAAAGATGTCCAAGTCCAGAGGCAATGTTGTGAACCCCACGGATATCATCCAGCAATATGGCGCGGATACCATGCGGATGTATATTATGTTCATTGGCGACTTTGAAAAGGCCGCGCCTTGGTCTTCCAACGCCGTGAAAGGATGCAAACGCTTCCTGGATCGGGTTTGGAATTTGAGTGAATCTGTGGAGCCGGGAGAGAAATACAGCCCAAGCAACGAAAAGGCGATCCACAAAACCATCAAAAAGGTGACGGAAGACATTGAAGCCATGAAATTCAACACCGCCATTGCGGCTTTGATGGCTCTGGTTAATGATTTCACCGCCAACGGTGCCAACAAAGCGGATATGCAGGCGCTGCTGTTGTTGCTTTCGCCTTTTGCCCCGCACATCGTGGAAGAAATATGGGAGTGGCTGGACTTTTCCGGTATGGCCTGTGTCCATGCATGGCCCACCTGGGATGATGGGATGCTCACAGAAGATGTGGTGCAAATGGCAGTGCAGATCAACGGAAAATTCCGCGGTACCGTTTCTGTGCCGGCGGACAGTGGGGAAGAGGTGGCATTGGCGGCCGCGAAGGGATTGGACAAAGTGGCGCGGCAGCTGGAAGGTATGCAGATTGTGAAAACTATTTTGGTGAAAAATAAACTGTTGAATTTGCTGATCCGTCCGGCGTAAAAAAACGCGAAAGTTGCGGCTTGAAAATAAAAGCAGTTTCCCTTGACAATCAAAGGAAATTTGAATATAATAATAGGACGTGAAAGCCATATATGCATGGCCCTCGATGCCTTGGTTGACCCAAGGCATGGCGGAAGGAGGGATAACGATGTCGGAAGTCCGAGTAAAAGAGAACGAATCATTGGACAGCGCGCTGAAGAGATTTAAGCGTAACTGCGCAAAAGCTGGCGTTCTTGCAGAAGTGCGGAAACAGGAACACTACGAAAGCCCAAGCGTAAAGCGCCGCAAGAAATCTGAAGCTGCAAGGAAGAACAAAAACAAGCGAGCTTATTGATGAAACGAAATTAAACAGACGCCGTAAACGATGTTTTACGGCGTCTGTTTTTAATATTGAAGCTAAGAAAGTAGGGTGGCGGCCCAATCTACAATTTCCGGGTAACAGAACAGTATGGCTGGAATGCCGAGAGAAGATGCAATCTGCATCTTTTTCTGCATACTGCCCAAATCATCAAACATAACAAAGTGGGCGCCGGATGCTTGGTCCATGTAGGTGAAATAGTGGCTGCACAGCTCGTTGGAAAAAAAGATGGAAGGCTTGTGTGTATCCCGCAGTGCCTGTAGCGCCTCAAAGGTGAGGGGCGCCCCCATGCCGCTGGGGGCCGGCAGAAAGAAATCCGCGGACACGCGTTCTGCATCCAGAACGATGCGAGAAGCACCATATTGCGTGACGGCGTCCGTCAAGCGTTGCTGGAGGGAGCCCCCAGAGATGGCAGTGGAAACCATTAGTTTCGTCTGTTCGGATGCATCGGCGTAGGACTCTGGTACATAAAGGGTCAATGCCCGCTGCGCAAACAGCGTCGCAAGATGAGAAATGATGGTGTGGGAAAGCGAAATTTTTTCCTGGGCGAAGTTTAAGATGGCACCTTCAAAATTGCGGGCAACACATTCCTGCAAAACTTCTTTACAGAAAGTGGGCGCATCGCCTTCTCCGTCAAACCCCAAGTCGTCCACAACCATCAGGCCGCCGCGTGTGGCGGAGGGCGCCGCGCTGCGAAATAGATGGCCGCTTTGCCCTAGACGATATGCCATATGGGCTATGGTGGCTTGATAGGTGGAATGGGGAGAAAATGCGTTTGGCGGAGTGGCAAGAATGAATTGTATTTTTTCCATATGTAGAAAACCCCCTTGTCCAGAGATGAAAAACGGTGCTATAATGAAACACATCCCTTTGGCACTGTATGAGGAAGCAGGTGCAATTATGCACCCAGATTTAGAAAAAGAAAGGCGGGGGACTGCATTGGCCTTTTCTCTTCTGCCCCACCGCGTATATGATTCCATCTATCAACTGGACCCAGAGGCACTGGGGAGGTCCGGCGTCCGGCTGATGTTGACCGATTTGGACAATACCATCAGCCCCTATTCCATTTCGGAGCCAACAGAAGCGGTTTTGGCATGGAAAGAGAAGCTGGAACAGCACGGGATTACGCTCTTTGTCCTGTCCAATAACCGCTCCGCAACCCGCATCAAACGATATTGCCAAATGTTACAAGTTCCGTTTATCGACCATGCGGGCAAACCCAAGAAGACGTCTTTCCTCCAGGCGATGGAGCAGATGGGCGCCACGAAAGAAGAAACGATTATGGTCGGGGATCAAATTTTTACAGATGTATTGGGCGGCAACCGGGTGGGGATACCCGTGTATCTGGTCAAGCCCATTCGGATTCGAGATAATATCCTGCGCATTCTGCGCCATGGTTTCGAATGGCCATTTATCCTGATTGCAAAAATACGACAGGGATATCGGATGAGACGCGGGTTTATCAAATGAAAAACTCATAGAAGGAGGGCGGATGATGAATCATTTGACACAAATTGCAGAGCAGCTGGATGGATATGAAATCGATGCAATTGTCCTAACCAGCGCCGCTAACCGGTTTTATGCGACAGGCTTTCCCTCTTCTGACGGGATGGCGCTTGTCACCAAAGACGAGCGTATTTTTTTAACAGACAGCCGGTATACGGAAGCGGCAGCCCACGCCATAGAGGGCGCCAACGTACAGGAGCTGCCGCGGGGGGAAACGTATACAAAGGCGCTGGGGCGACTGGTGGGTCGATATGGCATCCAAAGATTGGGGTTTGAAGAAGCGTCTATGACCGTGTCGGCGTATCAGCGGTTTACACAACAAATTCCCTGCGCCTTTGTGCCGGCCCAATCCCTGCTGGATACGCTGCGGGCATCAAAGGGAGAAGAGGAGCTTGCGCGGATGCGCAAAGCCCAGTGGATTGCCGAGCGGGGGTTACAGGACGTCTTGCCGCAGATCAAAGTGGGTGTATCGGAATTAGAGCTGGCTGCGGAACTGACCTATCGGATGATGCGTTGGGGCGGCGCCAAAAACGCATTTGACCCCATTGTGGTGTCAGGCCCAAATTCCAGCTTGCCCCATGGGGTGCCAACCGGGCGGAAGATCCAGCCGGGAGATTTCGTCACCATGGATTTTGGCTGCATTTATGAAGGATATTGCTCTGATATGACCCGCACCGTTGCGGTGGGGCGGGTGAGCGATGAGATGAAAACAGTGTACCAGCTGGTGCGGCGCGCACAAGAAGCGGGGATCGCTGCCGCCCGGGCCGGGATCCCCGGCAAAGAGGTCGACGCCGCTGCCCGCAGGGTGATTGAACAGGCAGGGTATGGGGCATACTTTGGACACGGGTTTGGCCACAGCTTGGGTATCGAGATTCACGAAGGGCCCAATTTCAATCTT
>JAQWCP010000200.1 GCA_028705905.1 Oscillospiraceae bacterium | reverse complement strand
CAGCTTGCCCAGCATGATTTCAATGGTGTCAATATGGCGGTCATCAAAATCCTTGTAACAACGGAAAAAGTCTTTCAAAAAGCTGATGTGCTGGCTGAGCTTGGTGCGCTGGCGAAACGCCTGGGGCGCATCGGCGTCATCGCTGCCGCCCTCGTCCCATGTCTTGGGTTCCAAGGGGTTGATCATATACTGGCCGCTCATAAGGTCGATAAAGCAGCCGCCGAGGTTTTCGCACAGCTCTACATATTCATGCTCCGGATCAAGGCAAACCGCCGATTTTCCCGAAGCGAGGATATTGCAGAGAATGAGCTTTAACAGATAGCTTTTGCCCTGGCCGCTGTTGCCGAGAATGAGGATATTAGCATTGGTTTTGTCATCGTCACGCTTATCAAAATCTACAATGATGTTGCTGCCGAACTTATCTCGGCCAAGGTAGAAGCCTCCTGCATCGGTCTTACCCGAATATTGCGATAGGTAAGTCTTTGAGATAATCTCCGACTTTTCCCCCGCTTAGCACCGTGCATGAGATTTTCATCTCACACGGCGCCCCATCAATATTTACCTATTTTCATTAGATTTCTAAATTACCAACTGAAACTCTCAATTGATTTAGTCGCTTAAAATCAATAGCTTGTCTGGTAAGAATTTTAATGTATTTTTCTATGGTGGCTTGCTCTGTTGCATGAATGAGCTTGTGTGCGTATCCCGACACAAAAACTAAATTTTTATAGTTATCCTTGCCTTTATGCTGTTGCGGGGTTTTGTGATGAACCTCCATGTTGGATATTTCGAGTGCTTCACCTGTGACAAAGCACTTTCCATTTTGTGCGACATAAAGTGAAATTCGGTTGTCGTTGAATTCCGCACTTTCCCCAAAAACAGGATTTCTCATGAGGTAATACACAATTTCAGAGTTGATATTACTAAGATTATCGTGTATCAGTTTTTGTCCTGCCTGCGTGTAATTGCAGATATCTTGGTTCATCCCCATTGCCTTTTTATTAGAAATATGGACAATAGGAAACAGTGCGATTTCCTGCACAAAGGTAGGCGGCTTATCATAATCACCATAGTATTTTTGATATGTCTTGCTTTTCTTGCCCTTTTTGCTACTGATTCTTTTTGTTCTGCATTTAAGGCTCTTGTTGACTGAATAGGCTATTTTGCAAAAATCAAGATTTACATTGGTTGCCACACTATAATAATTGTGAGCACCCAAGACCGCCGCATTGAAATTCATCACGCTGGCGATGGTGGTTTCTTTCTGCATACTCTTGACTTTGCCTTTAAGATTTTCTTTGCATTTTTTAACCGATTTTTCAGTCATGTACGATTTAACGGCGTACTGATTTCCTCTTTTCCACAGCTTTAGCCTTATGCCCAAAAACTCTGAATAGTGCCTTTTGAGATTTACTATTTTTGACTTCTCGGGGCTTATTTCTAATCCCAATCTTTCGCTTAACCACTGTTTGGTGGCTATGAACAGCTTGTTGGCAGCATCACGGTTTTTGCAAAACAGCTTGAAATCATCGGCATATCGGACGATGTATACTTCTTTCAGCTTAGACCCCTTGAGGGATTTTAGCTTGTTACTTTGATATGCGTAATCCTTAACCGTCTTTTTGTTATCCCACTGGTTAGCAATCCACCAGTCCAATTCATTTAGCACAATATTTGAGAGCAGGGGGCTAAGTATACCGCCCTGTGGAACACCTTTTGTCGGTATTCCTATCCCTTTTATTTCAGCCTTTAGCATTTTCGAGAGGATACACAGTAAGTTTTTATCTCGAATGCCCAGCGCCCACATCTGCTTTAGTAATTTTGAGTGATTCACGTTATCAAAGAAACCCTTGATATCAATGTCAACAACATACTGAAAGTTGTGCCGATTTGTCAAAAACATTGTCCGTGCTATCGCATGATGGGTGCTGCGGTTTGGTCTGAATCCATAGCTGTGTTTGTAGAATTGTGCTTCACAAATTGGCTCTAATACTTGCTTGATACATTGCTGTATCAGTCTGTCCTCGATGGTTGGTATGCCAAGTGGTCGTAATGCGCCATTGTATTTTTCGATTTCTACCCTGCGAACGGAATGAGGAGTGAAGTTATCCAATCTGGCTCTAACGTATGCCACGAGCCGCCAAGGTTCTTTATCTCCAACATCAATAATGTTGTTTTTGTTCGTTCCGCTTGTTTTACTGCCTTTGTTTTTCTTGATATTTCGGTAGGCGAGCAGGATATTCTGTTCACTTGTAATGATTTTCAGTAGATTGGTGAAGCTGTGGTTTTGTTTTGCTTTGGCGTAGAGGTCATCAAAAACAGCCTGCGTATCGTAGTATTCGTTGTTTCTGATTGTTTGCTTTTTCTTGAGTTTTCCAGTTGCCATAAGTCGGCTACCTCCAATTTGGAAGATTGCCTCTTTTAGTCACACATCAGAACCTTATGCAGTTTAACTGTTTAGACTAATGATTTACTGTAAATATTGACTGGTGGCTATCCCTCCGCCGCTTGTTATCACGGTTTCATCGGTACTATGCCACCACTTTCATCAGCATAAAAGCAAGTTATATCTTGCGACTTTCCTCGCTAACGTTTCATTGAGATTAAGCTCTCCGCGTTGCTGACTTACCACGTTCCGATAATTCTATCTATACATATATCCTTAGGTTTCCTCTATGAGCCTGTTTGCTGGAGTGTTTTACCACTTTATGCCGCCTGTAACGGCATAGGGAGTTTCATATCAACCAATCTTACTAATCCCCACAAACCTTGCACGATGGCAAGTATAGCCTTTCGGCTAATTCCCGTTTTAGACCCGTACATTCAAGGATTTGTCATTTGCTGACTGTAATCAGCAGACATTCTAACCATAGATATTTTGTAGACCCCCGACCTATCGTACACTTGACCACCTCTGGTTCACCGTTCCTCAGCATTATCTGTTAGGATGTACTCTCAGCCGACTTCAGCGAGCTCTATGACGTTTTTGCACTTAATTGCAGCTACGCTACTCGCAGGTCTTAGGGAGGCGTTTCAAGGCGTTACCCTATCATTCCACCTATCGAATTATCAGTTCTCCTAAACTGAACTTTTTACGTTCTTTGTTTAGTGCCTAACCTTTTCAGTTAGGAACGTGTCGCACAGTTAAAGGGGTACAGGTTCGCCACGCTGGATGCGGGGAGTACCCGTTCATACTGGCTGCCGAACACATTGCGACCGGCAGGGCCAACGGCGAGAAAGCCCTCACGCTGGCGAAGCATGAGTCTGTCTACATTGAGCTTGGAGCGCACCAGCTCGGTGAGCACATCGGTTTGCAGCAGCTTCAGCGCATCCAAATCGTGGGCGGTCAGTTCAATGTAAACCGCACAGTGCAAAAGCGGCTCACGGTTGCGGTGCATGGTGGACACCAGCGTTACCACATCCTGCAGGTTGCTTTCAGCGGTCACCGTCTGCTGGAGATCATTGGTGTTGCTTCTGTCCATGCGGTTTTTGTTGGCTGCATTGTGAATGATTTTCTTTTCCTCATTTGCCGTCACCTGTCGAGTATAAATACGGAGAGTCACACCGTCCTTTTCTCCGAGGTGGCGCAGGATTGCCTGCTCATCGGTGGAGGTGGGATATTCCCGCAGCACCCAAACACAGCGGTAGGTGTTGCCACAAATAAAATGATCCGTGTTGAATTTGATGATGCCGGGGGCGATCATATCAAGGAAATCCTTGATTTTTATGCTCTCCGGCAGTGCCACTTTTTTCTTCTCTGCTTTTTTCATGCGCTTTCCTCCCTACATTAAGATAGTAATGACACCATCTGTATACACGCAGTTTGCAACTGTGCCACCGGCTACCGAGTGGAATGCTGCGTTCATCTCTGCCCACAATGCTGCGTAGTTAGCATCCTGACTATTTTCCGTGTTGTAATCTGCCACTATAAAAGTGGCAATGATTTCGGTACAATCGCCGCTGCGCACAAGGCCGAGATTACCCATCATACTATCGGCTTGGTTCGTGGCGAGCAGCATCGCCAATTCATCGGTGATATAGTTTTCACTTTCCACCGTGGGGACTTCCTCGGCAGGATTGTTT
>JAQWCP010000199.1 GCA_028705905.1 Oscillospiraceae bacterium | reverse complement strand
CGGTGTATCCGATTTTAAGAAAATTAAAAGGTGAAGGATTGGTAACAACGTATGTATCGGAGGAAAGCGGCGGCCCACCGCGCAAATATTATCAATTGACTTCATTGGGTCGGGAGACTTACATCAGAGAAAGAGAAGCGTGGCTTAAATTTTCAAAAACCGTCGCAGCATTTTTAGAGGAGGGACGATATGAATCAGACTGAATTTTTAAGTGAATTGACCAAGTGGCTCTATTTAAAACAAGTGCCGGATGTGGAAGATATTATGCTAGAATACCGGCAGCATTTTGCATTTAATTTGGCCGATGGATATTCTGAAGAAGAAATTGCAGCGAGATTGGGTAACCCGAAGGAACTGGCCAATCAATTTAATGGGGAAGATCCACACCGCATCAAACAAAGCGGTCGTGCAGTTGCTGCGGGGGGTGTGATTCTTGTTGACGTTTTTGCATGTTTGCTAGGGGTTTTGTTGGCGGCTTGGGTTGTTGTTTTGGGAGCTGCCACCATTACATTTGGTGTTACTGCGATTTGCTTGATTTTACAGTGGAATATTGAACAATTGATCCCCTATATGCCGGACATCTGCCGCCTTTTCTATGGAGTATCCTTTATCGCGCTGACTGTATTGTTTGCCTTGGCAACGTGGTATTGCTTTTTATTTTTCAGGCAGCTGATGCGGTGCTATCTTCGTTGGCGGCGCAATGGGCTGGCATCTGTCAGAGGAAATGCAATTTTGCCGCCACTTTCGGTTTATCCTCCGATTGGAAATGCTCTGCGTCGGCGGATGCGCAGTGTGGCGCTGATTGCCGTAATTGCCTTTGGCGCGGGGTTCGTGGTTGCATATATTTTATCTTCTGCTTTGGCGGGGTCTCTTCAATTTTGGCATGTGTGGAACTGGTTTGTGGTTTGAAAAACAACGTCCTGGACGATTCCGTCCAGGACGTTGTTTTGAAAAAGAAGCTAGGGTTTTCCCGCGGTTGGGCGGGCATGGAGGAATTTATAAGAAAGAACAGAGTTAAATCAATTCCGTTCCTCTTAGCAACTCAACGGTGATTTCATCGCCCGCTTGGTATGCAGGACCGCCAATTTCGTTGACAAACATGGCATTGGAAGTCATGCTTGCCATGGGGCGAGTTTCACGCATGGGAAGGGGAGTAATGGCAACAGAACCGTCAGGATGCTTCTGCACATCCATTTTATTCAAAAACTCCATGACGGAGGGGAGCGCGATATCACTGGTCAACGTACCTGTCATGGTTTCTCGTTTCTGCATTTTTCGATCCAGAAAGCGGTTGACAATGGCGCGAATGCACCAATCCAGGCCGTAAAATGTAGCGGCTGTTGGGCCTGGTAAATTGACCACAGGTTTGTTTTGAATGACAGCAATGCCAATGGGGCGGCCAGGGGCGGCGGCGGCACCATGGCAGATCAGCTCACCCCGCTTTTGTAACAATTGCGTATTGTAGTCTTCCACACCTTTGGAAGAACCGCCATTGATGATTACTATATCCGCCTCAGAAAGCGCCTGATCCAGCGCAGTTTCCAGTTCTGTTGGTGCATCTTTGACAATGGGATAACAAAGGGGGATAGCACCAAAAGAAAGGAGGGTTTCTTTTGCCAGAATGCTATTTGCATCCACCATTTGGCCGCGCAGCGGGTCTGTTCCTGCGGGGACGAGTTCACTGCCTGTTGGGATAAAAGCGACAATTGGGCGACGATAAACCAAAACAGAAGTAAGCCCGCCTGTAACAAGGGCGGCAAGATCAATGGGGCGTAAAGGAACGCCTGCCTTTAAAAGAAATTCCCCAAGTGCAACGGTATTGCCGCGAGGCCGTACATCTGTTCCTGCTTTTACCTCCACATGGTTTGCAAACGCAAGGCCGCCATGTTCCAAAAATGTTACGTCTTCCATGCGGACAATTGCATCAAATGCATCGTCGAAGTCATCACCGGTATCGGCATGCACGTAATCTATGCCTTCTTTCCATTGTGAAGCGTCGGGTATGCCGTTTTGAAACGCATCAGAATGCACGGCGATTCCATCGCAGCCGGATGCCCGTACCACAGGGAGTGTATTGAGGGAAAGGGCATCTTTGGCCAAGATACGGCCGATAGCTTCAGAAACAGGGATGGTTTCCGTCTGTGGCGTCATATGCCATTGATGGAACAATTGTGCAAGGACGTGGGCGCGTGTTGGTAACATTGTCTCACTCATCGTTTATCACAACCTTTTCATCTTTTGGCTTCATTAAAACAATCCAGCGGCCTTTTTCTTCCGTATGTATGATTTGATGGGGCATGTTTAATGAGCTTAATAATGCATGATATTCATCTGTAGAAAGAGAATGGCTGGATCGATTGCGGTTTTCCGGCCACTGAGGGTCTCTGGCTTTCATTTGTATTTCAATTTGTTTACGCAATGTGGAATTTCCCATGCCCGATCCGATATATGTTTTTCCCCCGGGCGCGAGAACACGCCAGATTTCCTGAAATGCGCGCCGCTGATCGGACCAAAACCCCATGGAGTTTCGACTGATGATCAGGTCCGCAAAGCCATCTGGAAAATTCAAATGATGTACATCTTGAACGGTCGCAGTCATACGGCTCAATAGGTTCCAGCCAGCTGCGCGCTGTTTCGTGGCCTCAACAGCATCGGGGTTCAAATCTACGAAAGCGCCCCGCAATGTTGTTTTTTTCAGCATGGTAAGGCCAAAATGTCCACCCCCGCAGCCCAGACCCACAAGTTGCCCAGATGTCATTCCCGTATGAGTCATGACATCTTCTGTGATCAAGTCGTATACGGGAAAGAAGATCGTCTCTGCAATTTCATCATACGGATAATGGGGATATATCATAAAAGCAGCCCTCTCCATTCATTTCGTTATTTTAATAAAAATGATTCGCATGACAAAAAATATTGCAAAAATTCAAATTGCAATGCTTTTGTCATTATAAGCCGATTTATATTTTCTGTCAAGCCTCAAGAGCTTCTAGCAAGGGCTGGCTGATTCAAGAGAAAGCGAAGAAACTGGGATAAAGAGAGACATGGGATCAGGTAGAGCCAGGAAAAGTGCAGAATTTTTCCGACATACCAAAATGCGCGTATCGCGACATCGCGATACGCGCATTTACTCATTTTGGTCCAGGTTAGGGAACAGGGGGCAAATCTTGTAATGCCCAGATATCGTCGATCTGGATGGAAGCCTGAGACAGCTCTTGCGGTGTCCCAAATCCGTACCGGCATCCCACTGTTTGGGCGTGGTGCACCAAACCGATCTCTATATCGTGATAACGATCACCCACAATCAGGTACTCTTTGGGGAAGGGGTGTATGATTTGAGGGAACACTTGATGTTTTGGCTGAAACCCAAAGGATCCCGTGCAAAACATGGCATCAAAATATTGTTCCAGATGAAAGGCATCTCGATGGGCAATCAAATACGCTTCTGGACAATGGCTGAGAAAGACCGTGTGATATCCCTTGGCACGCAAATGGGAAAGAGTCTCCAATGCACCGTCGTATAAGACTGCTTTGCCGCTGCGCGCCCGCTCCAGTAACACAGAGCCAAGCATCCCAATGGCATGATCTCTATCATCTTCTGGCAGATCGGGAACACATCGCTTCCACATTTCTATTGGGGGATGCCCCAGAAATGATGTGACTTCTGAAATGGAATATGATTTTTGCGGTGCCAGACCCTTAGAAACAAGAAACTGGTATGTCTGCTGAAATGCTTCATAGTAATTGACAGCGCTATTATGAATGGTTCCATCATAATCAAATACAATGGTGCGGATATGAGAACACTGATTCAGTTGCATTGTTTACAGGTTTCGCAACAGATTTGCCATTTCGATTGCACCCAAGGCGCAGTCGTATCCCTTGTTTCCGGCTTTCGTGCCGGCTCGTTCAATGGCCTGTTCAATGGTATCGGTGGTGAGTATGCCAAAGAGGACGGGACAGCCTGTTTGCATGCCGGCTGTGGCAATTCCCTTCGACACCTCCGCACAAACATAATCATAATGGGATGTGGAGCCGCGGATCACGGCGCCTAGGCAGATGACAGCGTCATATGTTCCGCCCGCAGCCATCTTCTGGGCAATC